>JAGGZZ010000091.1 GCA_021161765.1 Candidatus Methanophagales archaeon
GAAGAGATAGGAGTGAACATGGGGCATCTGAAAGAGGGTTTTGACAAGTTTGTGGAGCGAAGAGCCGAGGAGATATTGACATCAGGGTTTGGCGAGATGCCCGAGGAAGAAACAGGGATGCACTTTTGAAGTAAAACGAAATAAAAATGAACCAGCAAGAGTTAGAAAGAGCAATAGGCAAAGTTTGGGCTTTATTTAAAGAAGCTGCCAAGCGGTCCAGGGAAACCGACAGGAAGATGCAAGAAACTAGCAAGGTTGTTGCGGAAACAAGTGAGAAAGTTGCAGAAATGAGCGAGAAAGTTGAGAAAACGAGCGAGATGGTGGATGCCCTGACAGGGAAGTGGGAGAGGTTTGTGGAAGGCTTGGTAGCGCCAGGAGCAGTGAGGATGTTCAAGGAAAGGGGAATTGAGGTAAGTGAAACATCCACAAGGGTGGAAAGATACAAAAACGGAGAAAAAATGGAGATAGACGTGCTGGTGGTGAATAAAGATTATGTACTTGCCATAGAGGCAAAGAGCACGCTTACCGTGGATGATGTTAATGAACATCTAAAGAAGCTGCGGAGATTCAAAGAATTTTTCCCGCACTTCGCAGATAGAAAAGTAATCGGGGCTGTAGCGGGGATTGTAATAGAAGAGCGGTCCGATAAATATGCATATCGCAAAGGGCTTTTTGTCATCGGGCAGACAGGGGAAACGGTAAAGATATTGAATGACGAAAAGTTTAACCCTAAGACGTGGTAACCCTTCTCCGCGACTTTGATTGTGACCAAAGGAATGCCAAAATAAAATGGGAAATGCGGATCTGAACAAATGGCAAGGGGTAGAGCACGAATTTAGAGTGGGTATAAGTTCAGAATCGCCCGGCTTGTACAGGTATGCGAGATTTTATCACGTTGACGAAGTGATTCACGCACTTGAGACGTATACGTTCTTTGACGGCACGGATGCGATATGCTCGAAGCTGCGGCGGAGAAACGACGGGTTTTTGAGAAACGGCTCGCGGATTTATATCTGCACGGGCGGTCACTTAGAGATAGCCACGCCTGAATGCAGAAATGCCTTCGAGGCGCTGAAATACGATAAAGCCGCGGAGCTGTACATGCAGATAGGTGTAGAACGAGCAAATAAGAAATACCGGGAGAAAGTGAGAAAAAGGGCAAATGCCCCTTCATACATCCAGTGCTGGAAAGCAAACGTGGAGATAGACAAGAGATACAGCAGGGGCACGCACGAATCCTATGAGGTAGTGAGGCGGAACTTTGTGGGTAAAGAGAATCTGCTTATACCTTTTTTAGTACTTCGGAAGATATTTTTTGGCGCTGGCGGTTTTGTAGCGGAGAAAGAGGGTTTAAAATACGTGATCTCGCCAAAAGCGATGGTTTCAAAGCGGGTTCTTACCGAGTCGCCTTCGCAGTGGCCAATATTGTCTACACGCGATGAGCCGTTGGGCACAAAAGATAAATACCGTGTGCACGTCACATCGGGAGAAGGAGTTCGCTCGGAAGTTACGCGGCTGCTCAATAATGCGCTCACGTCGTACGTTCTGGATGCAATAGAAACCGGGAAACTCTCGCACGTGGAGGACTTCTGGAATCCACTTCAAACATTTAAAGACATTTCCGCGAATACCGAAGGCGATTGGCGGGTAAAACTGACGAACGGAAGGACGGAGTTGGCGATTGATTACTTAGAGGCGAATTATCTCGCGGTGATAGAGGAGCTGTTCGAGGAACGAGAGGCGTCATACTGGGATAAATACGTGTTGGAAACGTTCAAGAGGCTTTGTGATAAGTTCAGGCAGGGATTGCTTGAAGACCCTTATGTGGTGCGGCGTTTGGAATGGGTGATGAAGTTATGGGTGATAAGGAACGAGATAGATGATTTTGATTATAAATACACATCAAAAGGGAAATTTGATTATCGGAGCATCTACATGATGGATGATGAGATAGAGAAAGAGATAGCGGCTTCGTTTGATTTCACCAATCTCTGCGATTATGACTTATACGAGCGCGTGGCAGATAAAATAGGCGTTGAACGAATATTAACGGAAGAGGAGATAGGAGAAGCGTTGTTATTCCCACCGAAGGATTCAAGGGCGGAGCTGAGGGTAAGACTTGCATCGGCATTCGGGAATGCAGCACTGAGCTGGAATAAGATAACAATAAACCGCGAGCCAAAGATAAAGATAGATATGGGTAGACCAACAGGGGAAGAATATTCGCGGATGTTTGAAAGGTATCCAGAACTTGCGAGGATGCCAAGCGCGGTGGTGGTGTTTTTGCGTGAACGGAGGCGGGGAGAGGCGACGAGGCAGGTTCTTGTGCGGCTTCTGGCAGAGGAAGAAGACGTAAGAGGCTGGGAGGAGGAGATAAGCCGCGAGATAAGGAATAGAATCGTCCGGAATCCGTATTTGGATTATTTGCTGTATTCTAATAATAAGACGTATAGATTTGATGAACTGGATGGCTGGAATGAGGACACGATAAAGAAACGGTTAGAAGAGATAAACAGGGCAGAGGAGGAGGGGAAAGAAGAGGAAGAAGACGTTTAGCTAACCACAAGAAGAAAAAATAAATTATAGACACAGATTAACGCAGATTAACACAGATGATAATATAGCGGTTTAGTGGTTTAGCGGTTTGGTTAAGGGGACTGAGCCTCTAACGAGCTAAACCTCTAAACTCGCTTAATCAGTGTAAATCAATGTCTTAAATAGGAAGTAGTTATACTTTATGTACAAATAAAAGATAATGTAATAGAAGAAAGAAGAGGAATGGATGTAGTGCTGAGATGAGGAGGTAAAGACAATGGATTTGAAGTCGTTCTTTAAAGGGGTATGGGGAAAATGGCTGAAAATGTGGGAGATAATAAGCTATATTATCACCAAGTTACTTCTTGGCATTATGTTTTATACCGTGTTCACGCTTTATGGATTAATAGCGAAATTGTTGAAGAAAGATTTTCTTGATGTAAAAATGGGGGAAGATGTGAAGTCATACTGGAAGGAAAAAGAGAAGGTGGAAGAGGAACATTACAAACAATATTAGTTAGGGGGCGTGGAGATGTACATATTGGGAATATCGTGCTATTATCATGATGCGGCGGCGGGACTTCTGAAAGATGGTAAGATAGTGGCGGCGGCGCAGGAAGAGCGGTTCACGCGTAAAAAACACGACGACAGTTTTCCGGCGAATGCCATAAAGTTCTGTTTGGCGCATGCGGGGATAACGTCCAGGCAGCTTGACTACGTGGGGTTCTATGACAAGCCGCTTGTTAAGTTCGACCGGATACTGGAGACGTTCATCTCCGTTGCGCCACGAGGAGTGAAGTTTTTCACAGTGGCGATGCCTATCTGGCTGCGACAAAAACTGTGGATTAAAGACCTCATAAGGAAAGAGTTAGAATACGATGGCGAGATAATATTTGCGGAGCACCATCTGTCGCATGCAGCGAGCGCGTTTTTTGCTTCACCGTTTGAGGATGCGGCGATACTAACGATAGATGGCGTGGGAGAGTGGACAACGACTTCTTATGGTTATGGAAGCGGGAACAAGATTACACTGACACATGAAATCAAGTTCCCACATTCGCTGGGGCTGCTCTACAGCGCATTCACAC
>JAGGZZ010000033.1 GCA_021161765.1 Candidatus Methanophagales archaeon
CGCTAAACCAGTTTCACCGCATTCCCCATCGTTGTCTTCATGTAGATTGAACCTATGTTCTGCCACCCTCGCTCCAAACGCGATTCTATCGCTTTTATCACCGCTGCGCCATTCTCCGCTATGTCCTTCGCATCCATGTCCTTACGACCTATATTCACCCATAGCGTTGTGGTTTTTGACTTCACCCGGGCGATTTTCTCCAATCTCGACAACAACTGCACCGGGTCTGCCCCCGGGGGAATAGGTTCGGGCATCTTGCCCTTTGGACCTAAAATAGTGCCCAGGCTCTTACCCACAAGCGCCATAAGCGAGACGTCGGCAAGGAAATAATCGTACTCATTCACCAGCTCTCGTGCTTTTTTCTTATCCATTGACTTTAACTCTTCGGGGTCTATTACGCCGGCACCTGCCTCTTTCGCTTTTAATGCTATCTCACCGCTACCAAAAACACCTATCTTCGGCTTCTTG
Source organism: Candidatus Methanophagales archaeon (assembly GCA_021161765.1). Classification (GTDB taxonomy): domain Archaea; phylum Halobacteriota; class Syntropharchaeia; order Alkanophagales; family Methanospirareceae; genus QEXZ01. Next base: position 469 of record JAGGZZ010000033.1, read on the forward strand.
AACTTCTTTGGCAGCGTCACGTCTACGTTTATCCTGCTCTTCGGCTGTTTCAGGTCTACCCCCTTCAAATTTATGCAGAGGTCTACGCTTTCAACAAATCCCCGCTCTTTCGACTTCAATACCTTTTCCACTGTTCCCTCTATCTCTTCTGCTTCCATATTTATATCTCAACTTTCCCTTCTTCTATGTCCCCCTGCATTTCCCTTGCATCTTTGCCTTCCACCTTCACATGCATTGAAACACAAGTGCCTATTACTTCTTTAACAGCCCCTTTCAACGATGCCGCCAGCATTTCCCCTCTCTTCTTTTTCGCTATCTCCTTTATTTGTTCCATGGATATATCACCGGCATAATCAGTTGCAGACTCCGCTTTTGCCTTCTCAATCCCTAACTCCTTCTTTATCAACGCAGATGTCGGCGGTGTGCCCACACTTATGTCTACTTTTCCTCCATCAACCGTTATCTTCACCGGGACTTCCATTCCTGCGTAGTCCTTCGTAAGCTCGTTCATGCTGCCTACCACTTCCTTTATGTTTACTCCAAGCGGACCCAGAGCAGGCCCCAAAGGTGGTCCCGGGCTTGCTTTTCCACCTTCTATCAGGACTTCAACGACGCTCATTTTTTCTTCTCCCTTTTCTGTTAATATAACATTATTTTATTTCTTTCCATGTTAATCTATTATATCTATTAAAATTAAAGAAAACTTTCTCGTGAAATAAACCCTTTCAGGGTTTTCGGGGACGTGGGCAGAGCCCTCGATGTGTAATCTGTGGTTAGAAAAGAGAAAAGAAAATGGGGTCAAAGATTGGTGAAATATTAGAGCCAAAAGAAATCAGTTTAGATGTGCTCTCGGGTAAAATCGTCGCGGTAGATGCGTCTATCACGCTTTACCAATTCTTAAGCACCATCCGCCAGCCAGATGGAACGCCACTGAAAGATTCCTCAGGTAGAACGACTTCGCATCTTTCCGGGTTAATATATCGCACAGCCACTTTAATGGAGAAGGGGATAAAGTTCGTATTCGTTTTTGATGGCAAACCCACAGAGCTAAAAGCGAAGGAACTCAAAAACCGGTCGGAACGGCGAGCCCAAGCAATGCGAAAGTGGGAAGAAGCGAGGGTGTTGTTTCCCGAGGAAGCTTTTAAGTACGCTCAAGCATCGTCAAAGGTGGACAAGCCGATAGTAGAAGGTGCAAAGACGCTTTTAGCGTATCTGGGCATTCCGTGTTTGCAGGCGCCTTCGGAAGGGGAAGCCCAAGCAGCGTATATGGCTCAAAAAGGCGATGTCGAGTTCGTTTCGTCGCAGGATTACGATTCACTGCTTTTTGGCGCTCCCGCTATGATAAGAAACCTCACTGCTCCGAGGAAAAAGACAAAGCTTGAGGTCATCGAATTAAAACGACTCGAAGAAAAACACGAGATAACCCGTGAACAGCTTGTAGACATCGCAATTTTAGTGGGGTCTGACTTTAATCCCGGTATAAAAGGCATAGGCGTTAAAACGGCACTAAAGCTGATAAAAAAACACCACGATATCGAAAAACTAATGGCACAATCCGATATAGGGAAAAAAAAGGGTATCGAGGATTACGCACTCGTCCGTGATATCTTCTTGCATCCTGACGTAAACAGGAGTTATGAACTAAAATGGGCAAATCCAGATGAAGGGAAAGTAAAAGAATTTCTTTGTGAGGAGCATGATTTCTCAGAAGAGCGTGTGAGTAAAGCACTGGAAAAACTCTCACGGTCAAAACATGATGTTCCACAGCAGAAGATAGGGCAGTGGCTGTAATTTGACAATGTCTCGGAGATTTCAAATTTTACCGCAGAGAACGCGGAGTCCACAGAGAAAATAAGGTGTATTTAAGGGTTAGTTGTCAGGTATTAGCAACCCTAAACCGCTAAACCGCTAAACCGCCAACCCGCTAAACTATATATAGTTCTAATTTTATCATACCTTAACTAAATAAATCAACAAGCAAACAAACATTCTTCGCAGGGGTAAGATAAGATGTCCAAGAGGCACAGACCAAGAAGAGGCTCACTTGCCTTTTCACCGAGGAAACGAGCAAGAAGCGAAACGTGCAGAATAAAAAGAGATGAATTAGCCGCAGGCAGGAAACTACAGGGGTTTGCAGGCTATAAAGCGGGGATGACTCATCTCGTCCTGATGGATAACGCGCCTCACAGCCAGACAAAAGGGATGCAGATTTCCATTCCTGCAACGATAATAGAGGTGCCATCTATGAAAGTAGAGGCTATTCGACTCTATAGAGCTACCCGTTACGGTAAAAAGGCGGTAACGGAAGTATGGGCAGCAGGCGAGACAGGAAATACGGCTGACCTGGATAAAATAGCGGATATAATCAAAAGTTCAGACCGCGATTTGAGTATGGATCTGAGCATAATCGTTTCTACATCGCCCGAACTTGTGAGCGGATTGCCGAAGAAGAAGCATGAACTAATGGAGATAAAGATGAGCGGGGAGATAGAGAAAGACCTCGAATATGCACGAGAAATATTTGGAAAGGAGATAAGAATTGAGGATATATTTAAAGAGGGTGATTTTGTAGATGTTACTGCGCTGACAAGGGGAAAGGGCACACAAGGACCTGTGAAGCGGTGGGGCGTGATGATACAGAATGCCAAAGCACGGAGGTCCGGGAGAGGGCGCCATGTGGGTTGTATTGGCGGCTGGACACCGCGCCGTGTAAGGTGGAAAATACCTCAGATGGGACAGACCGGGTATCAACAGCGAACTGAATATAATAAGCGAGTACTGAAAATTGGAGAGAATGGAGAGGAGATAACGCCAAAAGGAAGCTTTTTAAACTATGGCATGGTAAGAAACGGCTATATCTTGCTGGAAGGCAGTGTTCCGGGGCCGAAAAAGAGACTTGTAAGAATCTCCCATGCGATACGACCACATCCTAAGCCTGCTATGCCTGAGATTGTTTATATAAGCAGAGAATCACAACAGGGGTAATAAAAAAGAAGAATAAGAGAAATGGCGAAAAAAGCAAAAGTACTGGACCTGTCAGGTAATGCTGTAAAGGAAATAACACTACCTATGGTATTTATGGACGAGTACAGACCTGACTTGATACGAAGAGCTGTGCTAGCAATGCAGTCCAATCGGCGGCAGCCGAAAAGTCCAACACCTTTGTCGGGACGAAAGACATCGGCAGAGAGCTGGGGCACGGGTAGAGGAATGGCAAGAGTACCTCGCATAAAAACAGGCAGTAGAGCCGCTCGCGCTCCTCAAGCAGTTGGTGGTAGAAGAGCACACCCACCAAAAACTGATAAAGTATTAAAACTGAAAATAAACAAAAAAGAAAAGCGAAAGGCAGTGGGGTCTGCTATCGCTGCTACCATAGACCAGAACCTTGTACGAAGTAGAGGGCATAGGTTCAGCGAGGAGGTTGAGCTTCCGATAGTAGTGGAAGATACATTCACGAGTTTGGAAAAGACCACAGAAGTAGAGGCGTTTTTGAAGTGCATCGGTGTGTGGGATGACATACTTCGTGCGAAAGCGCGAAAAGTGAGAGCAGGGAGAGGAACAACAAGGGGTAGAAGATACAAGTCAAGAAAAAGCATTTTGATTGTTATCCCAGAAGAGGAAGAAACAGCAGAGACAAAGAAAATAAAATTTAAGTTTAAGAGTGCGAAAAATTTACCGGGTGTGGACGTGTCTTACGTGGATAAGCTAAATGCGGAATTGCTTGCACCGGGGACACATCCCGGCAGACTAACCATCTGGTCGGAATCTTCTCTCAACTTTTTCGCTAAAAACTTTACCGAGGCAAGATAAAAAATGGGGATAAAAGAGAAACTAAAACATATTGTACCAAGTGAAAAGGCTGCTCTGATGATAGATTCGGAGAATAAACTCCAGTTTATCGTTGATTTGCGGGCGAATAAGCGACAGATAAAGGACGAGGTGGAAAGCGTATTTGAAACTTCGGTGCGGGATGTGAAGACAATGATAACGTTTAAAGGAGAGAAGAAGGCAATAATAGAATTTGAAGAGGAGGGAAAAGCAAAGGAGATAGGCACTTCACTTGGAATACTATAAATAAATAAAAAATGGGAAAAAGAATAATAGCACAGCGGCGGGGAAAAGGTTCGTCCACCTTCAGGGCGCCTTCTCACAAGTACAAAGCAAATCTGGAGCATGTGAGTGTGAGTAAGGGCGAGACGGTATCAGGAACAGTCGAGGAAATAGTGCATGACCCCGCAAGAAGCGCACCCATTGCCCGTATACGAATAGAGAGGGAAGAAAAAACAGAACACCGATTTGTTCTCGTACCCGAAGGAGTTGGAGAAGGAGATGAGGTGGCTTATGGCGAATCTGCGGCAATAAAAACAGGGAATACATTGCCTCTTCGCTGTATCCCGGAGGGAATTACGGTGTGTAATGTAGAAGCGAGACCAAACGATGGAGGCAAGTTTGCACGTGCTTCGGGCAATTCTATTACATTGTTAGCACACGAACAAGAGACGGGAAAAACGCTTGTGTCAATGCCAAGCGGGCGAAAGAAATGGCTATCTTCTGATTGTTTTGCCACGATAGGCGTTGTTGCCGGTGGTGGTCGAACAGAAAAACCTTTTGTAAAAGCAGGAAAGAAATATCATAAGATGAAAACACATTCGGGGAAATACCCTACCGTAAGAGGCGTAGCAATGAACCCCGTTGACCATCCTTTCGGCGGCGGTGGCCATCAACACGTGGGCAAATCCAAGACGCCTGCGAGGGGTGCGCCACCGGGGAGAAAGGTAGGGAATATAGCAGCAAAAAGAACAGGGAAGAAGTAAGATGAAGAGACTTTTATTAACCGCAAGATTATACAGATTTTCACGAGAAATAATTGATGATGCAAGATACATGATACAAGATACAAGTCAAACCCATATCCGGCACTATTTTCTGGAGGTTAATCCGTGGAATCTCGTGGTTTTTTACATTAGGTACTTGCTTAATATTTCGGATTTAGAGCTTAAGATTTATAAGTCGACAAAGCATAGAATAATTACGGTGTAAGAGAAAAATGGCAAAGAAGAAAGCTAAAGCTAAAGCTAAAACGACACTCAAAAAGAAGGAAGAGGAATTCACGTATCGTGGATATACGCTTGCGAAGCTAAAGAAAATGTCACTCGGAGATTTAGCGGACTTGTTGGGTGCGAGACAGCGAAGGAAATTGAAGAGGGGATTGAGCAGTGATGAGGAGAAACTGCTGGAGCGAAGCAAAACGGATAAGGAGAGTGTTAAAACACATCTAAGAGATGCCATTATACTACCAGGCATGGTAGGGAAGAAGGTAGGGATACACAATGGAAAGAGCTTTGAATTTGTGGAGATAAAGACCGAGATGATAGGGCATTATCTGGGGGAGTTCGCATTGACGCGAAAAAAGGTATTACATGGAAGTGCGGGGGTGGGGGCTACAAGGTCTTCAAAATATGTGCCACTGAAGTAAGGCAAAATCAATGATAAGGAGACTCAAGAGACGATGGGTAGGGTAAAATTTTGCATGGACGCCGGAACAGGAACCAAAACCGAAATTAACCCGGAAACGACCGCAAGGGCAATGGTTTATGAACTCCATATCTCGCCCAAGCATGCGCTCGAGGTATGCAGAGCGATAAAGGGTAAGAAAGTGGAGGAGGCAGAAACATATCTTGAGGCGGTGCTGGAAAAGCGTGTGGCAATTCCGTTTAAGCGGCATAAAAAGAAAGTAGCACATCGCAGAGGGCTAAAAAAGTGGCATTCCGGAAGATACCCGGTGAAGGCGAGTGCGGAAATATTGAAATTGATAAGAGATGCAAAAGGCAATGCAGGATTTAAGGGAATTGACCCTGATACGATGAGGATATGGCACGTAGCTACGAAGAAAGGGCGAACGATAAAAGGGTCAATGCCACGCGCTTTTGGTCGTGTTACACCTAAGAATACGGATACGGTTACTATTGAGATGATACTGAAAGAAGAAGGGAGTTAGGAGACAAAGCGTGATAGAGAAGACATTTGTGCGTGAGGGGATAAAGAAAGTAAGAATGAACGAATATCTCGGGAAAGAGTTAGAGAGAGCGGGCTATGGAGGAATGGAGATAAAAAGGACGCCAATGGGCACGCAGATAACAGTGAACGTTGAGAAGCCGGGGATGATAATAGGAAAAGATGGGCGGCGGATAAAAAAGTTAACAGACGACATAAACAGGAAGCATGAAATGGATAACCCGCAAATAGACGTGCAACCCATAGCGGTGCCAGACCTGAGTGCATCGGTGATGGCGAATCGGCTCGCAAAACTTATCGAGCGTGGATGGCACTTCAGGAGGGCGGGCAGGTCAACGTTGCAGCGAATAATGGATCATGGAGCTTTGGGTTGCGAGATTATAATGACCGGGAAGCTCCGAGGGCCACGAGGTCGGATGGAGAAGATGGTTGACGGATATATAAAGCATTGTGGTGAGGTAGCGGAGGAAATCGTGGATCGTGGATATTCGATAGCAAAAACCAAATCAGGCATTATAGGCGTGCAGGTATGGATAGTAAAGCCCGACGCCGTGGTACCCGGTAATTTCCATATAGTAGCGGTAAATAGGGATGTAAAGGAAGAAGAAGGGGAAAAGGAAGAGAAAGAGGAGAAAAAGGTAGAGAAGAAGGAAAAGGAAAAAGGAAAGAAAGAATGAGCATATTTAGAATTGATGAGATAAGGAAGATGAGTGAAAGAGAGAGGAAGGAGGAATTAGAAAGTTTGCGAATGGATTTGATGCGTGAACGCGGGATAATCGCTACCGGGGGGGCTCCGGAGAATCCGGGCAGAGTACGAGAGATAAGGAGAACAATAGCGCGGATAAAAACGGTTGCGGGGGAACTGAAACAGGAACCGGGAAGGGAAACAGAGAAATGAGCAGGGAAGTTTGTCCTGTATGTGGATTGCCTAAAGACTTATGCATATGCAAAGAGATAGCAAAGGAACAGCAAGTGGTGAACGTGTCTACGGTGAGGAGAAGGTTCGGGAAAATTATTACGGTGATAAAAGGAATAGATGAGAAGGAAGTCGATCTTAAAGGTCTTTCGAAAGAATTGAAGTCGAGATGTGCGTGTGGTGGCACGGTAAAAGCGGGTTGCGTGGAATTACAGGGTGACCAAAAAGAACTGGTAAAGAAGACGCTGCATGAGATGGGGTATTCGTTAGAAGGTAATCGCAATTAATAAACCAGGAGTAGAGAGGCGTTATACTTCATATACAAAAACACAATGAAAATAAATCCGCATAATATATTGCAGCATGAGCTAATCGGATTGAGGACGGAAGTAGAAGATAGCACTAATAGGGAGGTAGAAGGGCTTTTTGGAACGGTAGTGGACGAGACAAGGAATATGCTCGTTATAGAAAACGCATCGGGAAAAGACAAGAAAATACCAAAAGCAGGAACTACATTCGTTTTTGAGTTGCCCGAAGTAAGAGTAAGACTGCGAGGAGACATGCTCGTTTCACGACCAGAGGATAGGATAAAGAAGTAAAAATCCTAAATCCTAAGCACTAAATTCTAAACAAATCCCAAATTCAAATGCTCAAAATTCTAAACAAAACTTTCTAAAGAACGCTTTCGCCGTTTTGGTCATTTGGATTTTGGTATTGGGTATTGTTTAGTATTTCGAATTTAGAGTTTAGTATTTATTTATAAGAGCATAGAACATTGGATAATTACAAAATGAGAGACATAGGGATAGATGTCGCGATGCCGGAAGGTGAATGCGAGGATGAGGATTGTCCTTTTCACGGTAGATTGCCGGTAAGGGGGCAAGTTATAGAAGGTGTGGTGGTAAGCGATAAAGCGCCGAAGACGGTTGTTGTTTTGAAGTCGTATCTGAAGAAAATCAGGAAATACGAGCGGTATGAAAAGAGAAGTTCGAAGATACATGCACATAATCCGCCTTGCATAAATGCACGGGTGGGGGATACCGTGAAGATAATGGAGTGTCGCCCACTGAGCAAGACAAAGAGCTTTGTGGTGGTAGAAAAGCGCGTTGTATGACTGAAGAGCGTGTCCCTGCGGATTACACGGGGATGGACCTTGTAGTGGCAAAGCATTTTGATGAGAAGGTCAGAGAAAACTTTATGCCCGCGATTATCTCTACGGTAAAACAAATCAGAGAGGATTATGGCGTTTTTGAAGGTGTATGCGTGGATATCGGCTGCGGCACGGCGGTCTTTGCAATTGAGTTATGCAGACCTTCTTCGAGGTTGAAGATATACGCATTGGAAAAGGAGAATGCCATATACGAAGTAGCACGCAAGAACATTGAAAAGGAACGATTAACAGAAAGGATAATTCCCGTTCTTGGCGATGCACATAAGCTGCCGTTCGAGGGAGATTTTGCAGATTTTATCATCAGCCGCGGCTCATATCACTGCTGGGAAGATAAGGTGCGGGTATTTAAAGAGATTTATAGAGTATTGAAGAAGGGCGGTACTGGATTTGTCGGTGGCGGATTCGGGCGATACGTCACTGAAGAAGAAGCGAACAGGATGAAAGCTCTACGAGACCATTCCCTGAAAGAGGATGCAAAGGCTTACAGTTCACCAGATAAATTAAGAGAGGTTATAAATAAGGCAGGTATATCAAAATCTGATTTCCGTGTAAGCTATGACCGCGCAGGTCTCTGGGCAGAAATAAGGAAATAGGGTGCGGGATGCATGATACAGGATGCCAGTATTGAAACGGTTAATGGCATTTCTGATGGCACCGCATATATGCCTCTAAAATCCAGAGTAGTTTCCTCACATAAATAGTTTAGTCCTATTTACCAAAACTTATGGAAGGCGTGCTCCAGACGAAATGTGCCTTATATAAACATATCCTATCTATCGTCATAGTATGGTAGAAGATGAGTTCAAAGAGGGAATTAACAGGCTACTCAACATAAAGGGACAATCGAGTGCTTTTGACTACGATTCCTACGACTGGGGATGTCTGCGATACATGCTGGAGCTGTGGATTTTGCGAATAATTTTAGAGATAAAGGTTTACAGTTCGATATATTTTTGTTTTTTCGCCATTTATACATCTTGTGAGAATCTGTGTAATCTGACGGGGCTCCGC
>JAGGZZ010000056.1 GCA_021161765.1 Candidatus Methanophagales archaeon
CAGAGACGAGGGGCGTGCGTGGGTCGTAGATGCGGACATAAAAGCCTTCTTTGATACAGTGAATCACGAAAAGCTCATAGATGCGGTAGCAGAGCGAATAAGTGACGGCAGAGTCCTGAGATTGATAAGGTCTTTTCCTGAGGCGGACGTTATGGAAAAGGGGCAGGGACGGGCAAAGAACGTCATTGGAACGCCGCAGGGCGGTGTCATATCTCCACTTTTAGCCAATATATATCTGCACTACTTCGATGTAAGGACGGCAGAACTCGACTTTGAGGTGGTTAGATATGCAGATGACGTCTTGGTGCTCTGCGGGAGCGAAGAAGAGGCAGAAGAGGCAATATCTCACGTAAAAGAAAAGATAGCAAACGTCAATTGGTTGTACAAGGAACTCGATGGATGGACAAGAATGAGGCTGCGTGCATTTAAAGAGAAGAGGAAGAGTTACAACAGTAATCGGCGTATATTGAATGCATTTCTGAGAAATCTGGGCTTGAAATCGTTGTCAACGCTCTTGAACCCTGCGTGGTAAGAATCTCACTCCTTGCAATGGGGCACTGCGAAGCATTTTGATCAAACTTTCCTAAAGTTTGAAAGGAGAGCCGTATACGGGAAATCCGTACGTGCGGTTCGATGAGGGGACGGAGGTCGGAAGACCTCCTCCTACTCTACCGTGGGCAGAGCCCCCGAGCGTTAATCTGTGTTAATCTGTGTCTATAATCTAATTTATTTTCTGTTTTCTCGTGGAAATCTGTGTAATCTCGTGGTTATCAAAAAGTCACACCAACTTCTCCCTTACATTAACCACATCGCCAACCACAATCACCGCCGGCGGCTTCACTTCTTCTTTCGCTGCTACTTCCACGATGTTCCCCAGCGTTCCAACCACAATCCTCGCATCTTCGGTAAACCCTTTTTCAACCACCGCAACGGGCGTTTCGGCATGCAGTCCATGTTTCAAAAGGTTGTCTACATTTTTAGCAAGATTTCCTACACCCATCAGAATGACAAGCGTGCCCTTCAAATTCGCAATCGCCTCCCAGTTGATGCTATCAATTTCTTCTTTCTCTTCCATCTCGTGCCCCGTGATTACGGTAACGGCAGAAGAAATGCCGCGGTATGTAAGCGGAATGTAGAAATAGGCAGGTGCGGCAACCGCCGACGTTATCCCGGGTACCACATCAAAATCAACCCCGTGCTTCCTGAGAAACACCGCCTCTTCGCCTCCTCTACCGAAAATATAAGGGTCTCCGCCTTTCAATCGCACTACCTTGTCGTGCTGTTCCGACAGCTCAACCATGAGCATGTTTATCCCATCCTGCGAAAGTTTATGCTCCTTTGCCGTTTTTCCGATGTCAATGACCTTTTTACCCTCGGGAATCAGCTTCTTCACGCCTAAAACCAAATTGTCAACTAATACCACGTCTGCTTCTTGTATAAGCCTATACGCCTTCAAACTTATCAGTTCCGGGTCCCCTGGTCCTGCACCCACGAGATATACTTTTCCCATTTTTTGTCCTTGTCCCAATTATTTATCCGTTTTTACCTCCTGACGGAACTGTCGAATTTTCCAGTGAAATTGCTATATCTCCAAAATTCACCGCAGAGCACACATAGAACGCAGAGGCACCAGAAAACCTAAGCAAATGCGGAAACAGTCTTAAAACTCTGTGGTCTCTGCGCTCTCCGCGGTGATAAGTCACTATATTTTTAGACTGTGCCCCACCCGACGATAATCTGACGATAATCTGACGATTCTTTACCTTATGCCAGTTCATAGTATATCCCTCTCCCTTTACCCATCCTTTTCACCAACTTATTTTCTAAAATACTAAAACAGCGTTATAAATAAAACACCAAAAACCATCACGATTGCACCCACTAATCGCGCTCTTATACCCTTCTCTTTAAATATCAGGTATCCAAAGAGAACGCCGCCGATTGCACTCGTTCTTTTTATTGATATGACGTATGCTACGAGGGTTAAACTGATTGCGGTCATCTGGCATAGGGCAGTCAAGCCGCCGAACAGCCCGATTGTAAGTAAAGCACGCCAATTAGCACGTATCTGGGCTGTTTTCCGGTTCCTTCTGAACATACATAGCGGTAACATAAGTAGTGCAACGTAGGTATCTACGGCGATTACCCAAAAGAGCGGAGACTAATTTTGCAGTCCTAGCTTATCAACGTGGGCGGTTATACTCCAGTTGTATGCCACAACCAGCATCAATCTTGGACCTTTTTCTTTCAGCAGCGCCTTGAACGGAGCAAAGTAGCCCTGGGACTTTTTATTTATGTTCAGCAGATACGAACCCGTAACAATCAGGAAAATGCCAATAAGTCCAAAAATACCGGGGAATTCTCCAACCATTAAAGGCGAGGTTATTAAAAGAAACAGAGGCGTAAATGTAAGCATCGGAACTGTTATGGACAAATCAGATGATTTGAGAGCTTTCATGTACAGGACAAGCGTAAAGGCATATAGCGTGCCGCCAGTGACCAATGCCAGCCAGAACCGCTCGCCGAGAGGCGGGATTTCCGTAAAAAGCAGGATGGGTAACAGAAATGGCAGCGCAAAGCACGGTAATGACCATGCAATCACGTATTCGTCTATGTCTTTCAGGCTTTTCTTGCTGAGGACATCTTTCGTTGCCTCGAAGAGTGCCGTTAAAAATGCGAATATGAACCAGAGCATGGTTATTGTTTTATATTTATTTTACATGAGGCACAAACTAATAGAATAAACCGATTGTAATCAAAATTTTGGTGTATGCCGGATCTCTACCATAAAGTAGGAATAAGATATAAGTCGAAATAAGATATATAAAAAAGATGGCATCAAACAAAAAATATGTGGAACTGCTCTGGGCAGAAAAATATGACAATTATGAGAAAGGCGAGAAGATGCCAATTGAAAAGCCAAATCTCCCTTTTCAAGTTGTAGAAACGGTAAACAAACCGAGAATAAAGGGTGGCTATATAGACCCTTCTTTATTATTTCCAGAGGACGAATATCCGAAAAACTACCCAAAAGACTGGAAGAACCTTCTCATCTGGGGCGATAACAAATTAGTGATGTGTTCTTTGATAAAACAGGGCTGGGCTGGTGAAATCAATCTAATTTACATTGACCCCCCGTTTTTCACTGGTGTGGATTTTACTGTAAGAACAAAATTAGGGGATGAGCGAATAGAAAAAGAGCCTTCTATCATAGAGGAACGAGCTTATCGTGATACGTGGAGCGGTGGGATTGCTTCTTATCTCAAATATATGTATGAGCGGTTGGTTTTGATGCGAGATTTGCTGGCTGAGAATGGGTCTATTTACGTGCATTTGGACTGGCATGTGGGACATTATGTTAAGGTGATGATGGATGAGATTTTTGGCTATGAGAATTTTAGGAATGAGATAGTGTGGTATTATCCGGACTATTTACAAGGAAATGTGACCAAAAGGTTTCCTCGTAAGAATGACTTTATCCTTCATTATTCAAAACAAAATGATTTCAAGTTTTTTAGAATAAAGGAGAAGTTAGATAAACCTGTAAAGAGAAATGTAGTTTTTTGGGATAAAAAGAACCAAAAAATGGATCTTGTGCGAGATGAAAATGGTAAAATTGTGTATAAGGAATTCACTGAAAAATATTGTGATACCGTTTGGCAAATTGGACAAACTGCTGTAACAAGATCACAATCCGATGAATTTTTACCTTTTGACACTCAAAAACCAGAGGATTTACTCCGTAGAATTATAGTATCTACATCTGAAAGTGGCGACATTATTGCAGACTTCTTCTGTGGCTCAGGCGCAACCTTAGCAGTGGCAGATAAACTTGGAAGAAGATGGATAGGCTCTGATTTATCAAAGTTTGCCATTCAGGTTACAAGAAAGAGGCTTCTGGATATTCATAACTCTAAGGACTTGCTTGATGAAAAGAAGAAAAAATATGGCAACCCCGTGAGACCTTTTGAACTATGGAACATTGGAAATTACGAAACCGTTTACTGGCAGGAGAAAGAGGATGGATATCTTCCCTTTATGCTCAAACTCTACCAATCTCAGCCTTTAACGGGATTTAGATATTTGCATGGCAGAAAAGGTGATAGAGCGGTTCATGTTGGTCCTCTGAATGCACCTGTTACGATGGAAGAGGTTGAGAAAGTGGTGATAGAGTGCAGAGCCAACAATTTCAACAAAGCTGATGTTCTTGGATGGGAATGGAGTTATGAGGTGAATGAACTTGCGAAAGAGCTGGCAAGTAGGAAAGGGGTTGATTTAAGGCTTATTCAGATTCAATCCGTGAATGAAATAAAATCGGCACTTGTTGGGTTTGACCTTAAATTGTTGAAGATACCAGAGCAGGTGGTGGAAAAAGAACTATCGGGATATGTGAAATTTCCGGAGGTCGCTTATTTGGAGATTGAAACCGAAGTCAAAAAAGGTGAAGTGACATTGAAAATCACGGATTTTCAACTTCCGCCAACTGCGGAACTTGCAGAAATTGCCAGCAAGGTGAAGGATTCAAGGGAACTCATTGATTACTGGGCGATAGACTGGGATTATAAAGGTGATACGTTCCATAATCAGTGGCAGAGTTTCAGGGTAAAGAAGAATCCGAAGGTGGATTACGAAGCAAAGCATAAGTATGAAGAGGGAGGGGAATATCAAATAATGGTTAAGGTGGTGGATGTGTTCGAGAATGATACAAATAAGGTGGTGGGGGTGAAGGTGAAATGAATTCTGAGCTTTTGATAAAAATATTTGAAGCTTTTACGAAGAAAGACGATGAATTGTTCTATAAAATTGCGTGGGATATAACAGAAGAGGAGAAAAGGAAAAAGCACCATTTATTAGCTGAACAATTGAAGCGTATTTTGACGGAAAACTCGGTGACTTTACATAAAAATTATAGTCAAGAAATACCACCTATACCTCGGGATAATGAGAAAGGGTTTAGATTATTGGATGTTAAAAAGTTTTTCTTGGATTGGGATGATGTAGTGTTAGCAAAAGAAACCGAAGAAATATTGCGACAGATTGTAAAAGAATTGGAAGAAGAAGATGTTTTGGCTACTTATGGTTTGAAACCTAAGCAAAAAATACTTTTTTACGGCCCTCCTGGAACTGGTAAAACCCTCACTGCAAAAGTTATGAGTTCAATTATTGGTTATCCCCTTGTTTATGTAAGGTTTGAATCAGTAATATCATCATATCTTGGAGAGACCGCGTCAAACTTAAGGAAAATCTTTGATTACATGGAAAAGGGCAAATGGGTAGTTCTCTTTGATGAATTCGATATAATTGGGAAGCAAAGGGACGATCCCACTGAGCATGGCGAGATTAAAAGGGTAGTTAATAATTTCATGTTAATGCTTGAAAACTATGAAGGCGATAGCATGATAATGGCATCTACAAATCACCCACATTTGCTTGACATAGGTGTGTGGCGGAGGTTTGATGAGATTATTTATTTTGGCCTTCCTGATAAAGAAAGACGAAAGAAGATTTTTGAGAAATACTTAAAAGTTATGAAAAAGGATAAGATTTTTGATTTTAAAAAGATTTCAGAAGAGAGTGATAGGTTTTCTGGAGCCGACATTGAGCAAGTTTGTATAGATGCCCTTAAGATGGCGATATTAAGAGGAAAAGATTTTGTCAGCTTTAATGATGTTAAAAAAGCTATTTCGAAGCAAAAGCAAAAAATGCAAGCTAAAAAGGTGATCAAATATGAGTGAACATCTTAGACTTCCTTTTTATGAAAAAGAATTTGAAAGGAAGAGACAGGGCGGAGGAGGATTCAAGCCTCGTGAGAATAGGCAACAATTTTCCGAGATACAAATTTATAATCTTGCGGAGATAAAGAAAGATTTTAACAAGGACAAAAGCAAATTTAAACAATTCTTTGACCCTAATCTCATCTTTAAAATTAAACTAAATCAGACGGTGCATGAGGAGGATTTCACAAAATTTTTGGAGAGAAACGGAATAAAAGTTATCTCACCTTCTCCCGAAAGCAAAGGATATTGGATTTTCCTTGCAGAAGATGAAAGTTTAGAGGAGGCAGAACATAGGCTGAGAGAATACGGAAAAAGGGAAAAATACAAACAGTTTGATGCCATTGACTCTTTTGATCCCATTCCTCCAGAAGATAAGATAGGTGAACAACTCAAAAATAAGCCTTTACAAGAAGCTGAAGAGGCCTACTTGGATATTGAAATTTGGAGGATGGAAGACGGAAAGCTTAAAAAATTCCTGGATGGTGAGGAGAATAAACCAGGATTCAAAAAAATTTATAGAGAATAAGGATGGAAAGGTAACAGATGAATTAAAAACAGAGAATCTCTGTTTACTAAGGGTTAAAATCAATAAGTCTATTTTTGACGAGATAATAAAATTAAGAGAGATAAGTCGAATAGATAGACCACCCAAGCCTTACATTACGTACCAGATGCTCTCTATCCCTTTAGGACAATTTGAGGTGGGGGTATCTCCTCCAAAGAATGCTACTGCTATCGCTATATTGGATAGCGGGATTTTATCAAATCATCCCTTATTGGAAAAAGCTGTTGGTGATGAAATAGCCGTCCCCTTGCTTTCCACTGATAGAATTCAAGGGGACAAACCTCAAGACGATGTCGGACATGGCACGAAAGTTGCTGGAATCGCCATTTACGGCGATATAAAAGGATGTATTGAGGATAAAACATTCCAACCTGAAGTATGGATACTTTCAGCAAAAGTTATGTTTAAAGAAGAAGATCGAGGAACCGGAGAGATATTTGCCACTTATGATGAGAGTGAACTTTTAGAACATCAATTAGAAAAGGCAGTTAAATATTTCACAGGTAAATATTCCAATTGTAAAGTTTTTAATATCTCCTTTGGTGACCCCTACAAAAAGATGTTTGGTGGAAAAAGGCAATTTGCCCTGGCAACTCTGATAGATGAATTTGCTAAAGAACTCGACATTGTTTTTGTTATTTCTGCTGGTAATCTCGACCTAAGATCCACGGGTTTTCCTGAAAGTTATCCTGCATATTTAATCAGAGAAAAAGAGGGTGTAAAAATTATAGACCCTGCATCTTCTGCTTATGCCATTACAGTTGGGTCGATATCACAAGAGTTCGGTCCTTCTTACAGGGATAAAGCCAAAATCTCATTTTCACCAGCAAAAACCAATTATCCTTCTCCTTTTACCTGTGTAGGACCGGGTTATCGGGGAATGGTCAAACCGGAACTAGTGGAAGAAGGGGGCAACATCATTTTTTCACCGAGCGAGCCTCAAAAAATGGAAGATATAGGCGGGAAGCTTATTGTTTTGAGCCACAGATGGAGCGAAGATGGAAAACTTTTTACGGTAGTTCATGGAACCAGTTTCTCTGCTCCAAAAGTTGCTCATTACATAGCAAGACTTTTTAATCAATTTCCCGAGTATTCTCCAAATCTTATAAAGGCTTTACTCATAGCTTCAGCGGAAATACCTCCCGATAGACCATCTCCCATAAACGAAATAACATTTAACGATTCAGACACGGATCTAAAGGATATATTGAAAATTTACGGCTATGGTAAACCGAACTTCGCTGTGGCTAAATCATCTGATTTTAACCAAGTTCTGCTTCAGGCAGAGAATAAAATCAAAGTTGATGGCATCCATTTGTATTACTTATATCTGCCAGGTAAGTTTATTAACACCTCAGGCAAAAGGGAGATTTCAGTGGTTCTTGTGTATAATCCACCAATAAAGAGAAATAGAATTGACTATATGGGGCTCAGTATGGAATTTCACTTGTTTAAGAATGCAGAAATTGAAGAAGTGGTAAGAGGCTTTAAGACCATACAATTTAGTGATGAAATGGATGATATAGTTTCCAAGAAATTGAAACTAAAAGAGATAGACTTGCATCCTGGTGTTGAATTACGAAAAAAGGGAATACATCAAAAAGGTGTTAGGATTTACTCAAAAAGTCCAGACATTGACCCTGACAAACCCCTTGTGCTTGCAGTTATTTCTCGAAGTAAATGGCTTAAGAGCAAAGAATATCTTCAAGACTATGCGGTTGTCGTTAGGATAAGACACGAGGCAATGATAAACCTTTATAGTCGCATAAAAGAGAGAATACGACCAAGAGTGAGGATAAAATGAAACCAACTGAGATTTTACATCCAGATCAAAGACAATGGAAAGATAAGAAGGGCACGATTCACAAGACAAAAGCATACTTGGTTGACAAACTGAGAAGAGCAGTTTACCACTGGCGAGAACAGGGCTATCCTCACACAACCGACACCACACGCCGTTTATTGCAGTTCTGGTTTGAGGAAGACCATATCGTTCATGATGCGCCTTTCGAGTTCTGGTTCTGCCAGCGAGAAGCGATTGAAGAGAGGTCTTAACTTCTTGTCCCAATATAATGATTTTGAAAGATGAAGCGCATCACATTTACAGTTTTGAAAAGGCGTGGAAGAACATTCTCGTGAATCCTCATAAAAATCTCGCTTCTCAATACGGTAAAGGCATCAATATGGAGTTGGACTTCTCTGCTACACCAAAAACCGAAACCGGTGCTTTGTTCCCCTGGATTACTGTGGACTTCTCACTTAAAGAAGCCATTGAAATGAACATTGTGAAATTACCGTTAAAAGGAATAGTAAAGAATGCTGAAGAGATTGCATCAACTAAAGCCGTTGAGAGATATAGAGCATGGATTGAAGCCGGGATAAGGAGATGGCGGGAATATAAAGAAGCTCTGAAGCCTTTATCAAAAAGCCCAGTGCTATTCGTTCAATGTTCTGAAAATACCGAATCAGATGAAGTATTTGGCTATCTTAATTCCATCCCAGACCTGAAAGACAAAGTGCTGCTGATACACACAGACAGCACTGGGGAAATAAGAAAAGCAGAGTTGCCTGTTGCGAGGAAAGCGGCAAAGTTCATAGATTACCCTGATATGACACAGGAAAGAGCCTTAACTTAACCACAATATTTGTAGATGAAAATAA
This sequence comes from Candidatus Methanophagales archaeon, assembly GCA_021161765.1. Lineage (GTDB taxonomy): Archaea > Halobacteriota > Syntropharchaeia > Alkanophagales > Methanospirareceae > QEXZ01. Next base: position 9,004 of record JAGGZZ010000056.1, read on the forward strand.
ATTGGATAAGGACGTCGAAATACCAATCTTGAGTCCAAGGATAATCATAAGAGAATTTTATTTGGATGGGATGGAGATTGACAGCTTACCTTCTTTGAATATTCCGTTGGAGAATAAGGTTTTAGAGATGGAATATGTTGCGGTAGATATGCTCAAAGGAATGGAAGTGATAAAGAGAAAATGGAATTTGCCCGTACCTCAGGATTCTAAAAGCGTAATTGCTTATTACACAGACCAGATACTCAAACAACTGAAAATCGGCGGTGCTTTTGCCAGTTTCTATCCCATCGTAAAGAAGTATGTGGTCGAAAAATTGTTCGCTGAAGAAGTTGACCTTGACGACCCACGCGTTCTTTACAAGCTGAGTTCCCCTGAGGTTCAAGAGCAATTGATAAATTTGTTTGTAAATTCGTTCAAAGACATGACTTTCAGCGAAAGAGAACCTGAAAAAGGAGATGCCATGGAACTCTCGGATACAAGACCTTTTGTATGGTCAAAATTGGTTTATCCTGCTAATAGATGTATCTTTAACTATGCTGCCTGCGATAACGATTTTGAGGTGAATTTTGCCAAAATTTTAGACCGAGCTGAGGATGTAAAGTCATTTGCAGGTCTCCACAAAATCGGGTTCTTTATTGAATACAGGGATTCAAAAGGAAATTTCCATCAGGGATATTATCCTGATTTCATAGTGAAAGCCATGGATAAGAAGTTCTTCGTTATTGAGACAAAGGGAAGGGTTGATATTGATGTTGAAGCAAAGGATAACAGAGCAAAAGTTTGGTGTGAAGATGCGAATCGTTTAACGGGGAATGAATGGATGTTCGCAAGAATTGACCAGGAAGACTTTGAACGATATAGATTTAGGAGCGTTAAAGAATTAATTTCTACCTTGAAAGGATAAAATATGATTGCCTTTCAAATTCACCACCTTTCTACCCTGCCGAGCCAATCCCTGTACGGTTTAGTATCAACCTCGCCACGAGCGTAAGCGTCATGCCACCCTCTCGGCACCGGCATCTCCGCATACAAACGCTGTCGCCACGCTTCAAGCAGAGTCCGATGGCGACCCAAAAAATCCGCAGCACATACGACCTCGTGTCCTGTCGTGGACGATACCAATACCGATAACTTATCCAGCCACCGACTTCCTGCTTTGGAACGCATCAGATGATGGTCAAGGATTAACGTGTCAACGCCTTGAGCAAGTCGCACGGCATTACGCCAGGCGTTTTCACGCTGCCGCTGTGAAAGATGTGGCAGATATAGAGGTGGACCAGAAGCCAGCACAATCGTCGGCTGCCAGTTCAGGATTCGAGGCACCGTCTCCTCATCGAGCAGTTGGATGTCAGAAGCGTGCACAAATACTTCGTTTCCTTCTTCTATCCTTGTCATCATCACCGTGCCGCCGCGTTTGTCTCGCTCTCCATGCGGAACGGGTAGCGAGAAACTTAACGGTCCATCGTTCTGCCCTTCGGCATTTGGCAGGTCGTTATCCAGTGCAATGCGTAACGACTGTAACCGGTTCAGCATGTTTCGAGAAAGCCCACGAGGACCTTTAACCCAGAACCGGATTTTTTGTGGTCGTGCCTGGCATAAGGCAGCCACTTTTTGCGCCGGCATCTGAAATGGATTGGCATCTACTAAGGGCACGTGGTCGCCATGTAAATGGCTGAACACGACATCAGTGGCGTCTTCCAGTTCAGTCAGGATTTTATGACGCACGGACTCGCCAACCGCCACCTGCAAAGGATGAGGGAGCAAGCCGTGACGGTTATAGCCCAATGCCACGCCGGGGTCAATGGCTATCTTCCGTGCTTTGAGTTCGACCACACAGCTCAGACCACGAACGCCCAACGACTCCGTGCCGAGAATTTTAATTCGCATTATTCAAACATTTTATATAATTTAATAAAAACTTATTGTGTGTTTATTTATCAATGGGAACATTTCCCAAGCTTCTGCATTTAGCGAATCGTCAAGTTTTGCCTTTTCATCCCCTAAGTCAAATTCTTTTCTCTGTTTTGCTTTTATTTCTTCCTCTACTGCTCTTAACTTTCTTCTGCTGTCCTCAATCTCATTTTCCCGCCCAATTCTCTCCCCACTCACGCCTTCTAACGATGACTGCAATTCGCTTAACGAGCGATTGACCTCTTCCATTTTTTCTTGATTCGACCTTTCTAAGCTTCTCAGCTCATCACGAGTTAAGTTCTCCAAGCTAAATCTATCAATCATGCTTCTGTGCGAGATATATCGTGGGTCTCTTCTGAAATTACGTCTTCGCAGCCATGGAACCATACGTTCCGCAAAACTAAGATATATCTCTACAATTTTGGAAAGATGTTTGATTTTTTCTCTTTCTTCCTCAAGCGAGGCAATTTTCCCATCCAAAATCATTTCCTTGTCTCTAAGCCGAATAATGGCGTCTTCACTCTCACTTATTTCGTTTTCGATGAGCCATTTATGATTTCTCAGAGATTTTTCTTCTCCTTTTAATGCTCCAATTTCGTTTTCTAACGCTAATATTCCCCTTCTTATCCCCTCTCTTGCATCATCTATATGTTCCCTTTCTTCCTTATCCAATTCCGTCAATCGCTCTTTATGGCTCTTTATTCTATTTATCACTCCTTTAAAGACGTTATTTATAATTTCTACAAGCTTAATACCGCTATATTCTTCTTTAATCTGACATGGACCCACCCTAACGATTTTTTGTCTGAGATTTGTATCTTCGCAGATGATTTCTACAAGTCTATTCACTGCTCCGTTAGCATAACTGCAAACGAGTATTTTCGCATCGCTGTTCCTTGCCAGATAATTCCTTATTATTTCAGGCACTATGGTAGACTTTCCAGTTCCAGGAGGTCCCCAAATAAGAAATAAATCTTTGACTCCTACGGGAAATTCTACTGCATCCTTCTGTCTTTGTTCTTGTTCTACTCTGTTATCCTCAAATGAACATGGAACTCGCTCAGCTCCCTCAAAATTACCAAATAAAATGTTCCGCTTACTCTGGTTTTCATGAAGGGTTTCTAAAATACCTATCTGTTTCTTAGTTATACGCTTAAGAAATTCCGCATCGCCTGCAAAGCAAACTCTTTCAATTCTTCTATCACGAACACCTTTTAATCGAATAACAATTGATTCTTTATCAAATGATAATATCTCATTTTCATATTCCTGCTCATTAATCAAAACTTTAAGCTCGCCACTCATCATCTTATCCAATCTGAGAAACTCGCTCTCAGTTAGGTTAAACTGGTAGATACAGCCATCGGAATCTTCGGGTAAGCGGCGACCATCGGAGATATAAATTTCGTCTATCCTTGGACCTCTATTGAGGTATGTCTGGTATAACTCTAGATATGCTCTATATGCCCTCAAAAAATTAATTTCTTCCATTATTACAGCATTAGATTATTAATAATGTGTTTAACTGTCCCTTTGCCAACGTTAATTATTAAACCCCCCTTTTTAAATTTAAATATTTAGCCTTTCAAAAACCAATATCGCAGTAATCAAATCCTCAAAGGCGACGCCAGTTGATTTGAAGAACGTTATATCCTCCTCGCTCGCCCTGCCCTCTGCTTTACCGAGCAATACGTCACCCAGAGGAATCAAATCCCCTCTCTCCACTATTCCTTTTTCCAATCCCCGGTATATCTCGCCCGAATGTATGCACTGCGCTAAATCATCAATGAATATCCGGCTTGATTTTTTCAGCACTTCAGGTGCAAATTCTATCTTCGTTTTCGAGTCGGCACCAACTCCGTTAAGATGTACACCCGGTTTTATCAGTTCAGCAGAAATGAACGGTTCCGTGGCAGGGGTTACGGTTGTGACTATGTCAGAATCCACTGCCTCTTCCAGACCGACAACGGCTATGTCAACACCCCATTCAGGTTCATATTGCTTTTTAAAATCTCTCGCTTCGTGCTCGGTGACATCATATACCTTTATCGTGTCAATAGAAGGACGTACAGCCAGTATTGCCTCCGCCTGGTAAGGAGCTTGTTTTCCCGTTCCCATTATGCCCAGTGTTTTGCTATCAGTCCTTGATAGCGCTTCGGTAGCAACGCCAGTAGCGGCACCGGTTCTATACGCGGTCATCTCCTCCGCCTGCATTATCGCCACCAATTGCTGTGTTTCGGCATTCCGGAGTAAATATTCACCTAATACCATTGGCAAACCGCGTTTTTTGTTCCCTGGCGCAGTGATGACAATCTTCACACCGCAATAATTGCGATTGTATTCCGGCAAATACGCCGGCATACATCTCATGTCCGACACGCCCGTATCAACGTACACCTTTTCAGGCACAATCGTCTGCCCGGAAGAACTTTGTTCAAACCCTCTTCTTATCTCAGCAATGAATGCTTTCCATCCTATACTCTCTATCGTCTCTTTTAGTTCTTCGTTTGTTACGAGAAACGCATCCAGCTCTTCTACTTTTTTCATAACACTTTTTCTTTTTCAAACTTTTAGAAAAAGTTTGATCAAAAATGCTTTGCGGAAAAAGAAAACCTGTGCTAAAAGAAAAAAGTTTTCTTTTTACTTACCGCCGAGAACGCGGAGATGACAAAGAAAGAAAGATTGAAGATTTTGATTGTGGGGTTAAAGGAGAAGGACGCAGGTAAGACGACTCTTGCACTGGCGTTACTGGCTTACTTAAAGGAAAAGGGGTTTAATGCTTGTGGATTCAAGCCCAGAGCTGGCAACAGTGTGTGGTATGATTACGATGTGGTGCAGGAGGCTTTATCGCATGGACGACTCTACGGGAAGGATGCAAAACTTTTGAAATATGCTTCGGCTTTTGGTCCCGATGCAGGTGCCATAATGGAAGAATTTATCAACCCTATCCACAGGTTGTGGGCAGAACCTCAGCACACCGACCCGGTCACGCAAATTCCTTATTTTATCCTCGACCGTGTCACGCTGTGGTTTAAAGAAGGAGTGAGGAATCTGGTAGTTGAGAACGAAGCGCTGCCAGTTGAGTATAGATGTGACGATGCTCTTTTTGAGACATTGCGTGCTAAAGCATCCGGTATTTACCATTTCAGGGATTTAAATATGTTAAATAAGCTAACAGAGGAATATTACGACCTCGCTGTTGAGTTGGTATATAAAGAGATGAACAAACGATATGATTGTTTGGTCATTGAGAGTTATAGCGATGTAGCTTTGCCCTGGAAGGGGCTAAAAGATTTGGACGTTGTTATTGGTGTTAAACCAGGGCAGATTTCGGTATACGACCCGGAGAAGTATCTGGCTGCGGTTCAACTCTCGGCTTCTACATATTCGCAGGAAGAACTCGCAACTTCCAGAATACTGGAATTGGTAAAACCAATTAAAGAGGTTAAGGTGCCACCATTCCGGTCTGAGGAGCTATTGCAGGGGTTAAAGGAAAGAATTCCTCTGTTGATTAAACCCTTCTCTTTATAAAAAGAAAAGCGTTTACGGAAAAGAAAAACAAATAAAAATAGTGTAATCCTGCGGTTGTAAGAGAAGCTAAAAGTAAAATGCAGTTATACGCATACGATGCAGGGCAGTGCGACCCGAAGAAATGCACAGCGAGAAAATTAGCACGAGCAGGCCTGATAAAATCGGTTAATGTGATGCGAAAAATACCGTATAAAACGATCTTGTTGGCTCCTATTGCGGAACAGGCACTTTCTCCCGCAGATAAAAAATCCGCAAGCAGCATAACCGTTTTTGATTGCTCATGGTCTAAAATAGCCACTTTTGAGGATGCTTTGAGAAAGCTGAAGAGGAAAAAGCGAGCATTGCCCTACTTAATAGCAGCGAACCCAACGAACTACGGCAAACCGTTTGTTTTGTGTTCTGCGGAGGCGCTCGCCGCTGCGTTATTCATTATCGGTGAGCACGAGCAATCGCAATTTATACTGCGTGGGTTCAAGTGGGGCGATGAATTTCTGCGATTGAATGTGGACAGGTTGCTTGCATATTCCCGAGCAACGGACAGCAAAGAAGTGGTAGAGATGCAAGAGCGGTTTATGGACAACCTCCCTTTGAAAAACAAATTAGGGACACAGGTTAACGCAGATGATAAGAATCGACACGGTTAAACTAAATAAATCTGCGTAAATCTGCGTAAATCTGTGTAAATCTGTGTCTTAAATAGAAGGAAGTTATAGTTTATATACAACAAGAAAGTTTAAATTTGGACAACAAATAAAAATCAAAAAAGATTTAAAGACAGAAACTCGTTAAGTCTATAATAAAGGATAACGAAGATGACGCAGGTGTGTATCATAGACGATGGAACCAGGGCAGGAGAACATCGTGTACTACTGCTACGTAAGGAAGAGGCGAAGGACATCTCCGCACTCTATAAGGCAGTATGGCTGAAGGCTTATGTGTATCCGAAGGAATGGCGAGAGAAGCGTGCGATGAGCGAGGATGAAATAAAGAACGAGATGGATTCCGGCTATTTCTTCTTCGGTGTTCGCATAAATGGTAAATTGGTGGGTGTGTACAAAGCTTCCATAACAGAAAGAGGCTGTTTCGGCGAACAGCAGGCGGTTCTACCGGAATACAGTGCCCAGGGTGTTGCATCTGCGATGTATGAGCAGTTCTATGAGTTCGCAAAAGCCAACAAGTGTAAGGTGAATTACGTGAATATTCTGGCGGGTAATGAACCCTGCGAGCGAGCAATGGAGAAGTTCAATTTTTACAAGACGGGAGAACCCTGGGAGCAAAGTAAGGGGATGTGGGTTCAGACGTACGAGCGGAAGGTGGACTCTTAATAAGCGTGAAACAGAATACTCAAGACTTGATATACTTGGTCTTCCCTTCTTCCATGATTATATTATCCGCTCCTTCTCTCTTTCATTCTCCCAAAACTTTTCTAACCGTGTTGGAATTGAAGTTCCTCTCTTCCGCTATTTCCCTTGCACTCATGGGTTTGTTCTTTCCCTTTAAAAATTCAAAAATCTCTTCTCTTTTCATGGGTTAAGATTAAGCCGACAGCAAAGTCGTGGGGGAAAATTTTGTCCGTGCGAGTTATGGTTACTTTTTAAATAAGTAACAGATTTAAAAATAGGGAGAGGGAAAAATGAACAGGGTTGAAGAAAATATGATTTTAGATGAAGGGGAAGGATACAAAATAAAAGCAACGAGAAAAGATATAGGAAGTTTTGCAGTTGTTGCTATTGAATGGAAACATCCTAACTATGGTTACTTTGCCGATGCTATGCTATGGATAAACAGTTAAGTTCTTATTGCATAAAGAGGAGTGATAATTATGGGCTGGAAAGACGATAAATGGCGAGAAGCACCGGGCTATTGCGTGGAATGCGACAATCTTCGACCTTTGGACAGGGCTGGTGTATGCGAGGAATGCCACGAAAAACATCCAATTTCGTGGTATGAACGATGGGAAGAAGATGAATATAATAGCCAGTGGTATTATAAGAGGGTAAAAG
>JAGGZZ010000065.1 GCA_021161765.1 Candidatus Methanophagales archaeon
GCAATTAAGCTATCACCAACCACTAAAATAAATCTCCCGCCGGAATTTAAAGAAGAAATGACTTTCTTCATTACCTTATACAAATCATCGAAATATTTGTGAACTATGTATGGCATATCCGTTCTTCTATAAGCCCCTCTCTTCTCAATGCTCTTTTCAATATCGCCTTTGATTTCCTCTATCCAATCATTCGTATATGTTGAACCTGACTTACGAAAGTCTTTTATCAATCCTTTAGAGACGTTATCACAGACAACCATCTCATCCTTTATACTCTTTAATTCCTTGTGATTTTCGGCAAATCTCAGCCACCCCATTTCTATCTTGTAGTTTATCACATAGTCCAGACCGTTCATGTAAGGAGGCGAAGTGATAATCAAATCAAAATCATTGGTGTGCTTAAAATCCATTGCATTCGCTAAAATAACCTCGCTTTCTGTGTTTATAAAATCTTTATACTGCGATTGTATCAACCTCAAGTCATTGGCAATGTCACGTATCTTTTTATCTAACAGAATATACGGAGCGCTATCATAAACCTTCTTATCCCGGTGATATCCCAAACACGGAGTTCTTTTCATATTGCTGCAGTCAATCAGGATTGAAGAGAAGGCTAATTTAATTAGGTCTTTTACTTTTCTTTGTTTTTCGTTTTTAGCTTCTATTGACTCAATTCCACCCTTAATAGTTTCTAAATTGCGTAATACCCCCTTATTGAAATGAGAACTTGACTTTAGAAAAGAAGGTGCCAAAGAGCAGTTATTTCTGGGCAAATCATTATATATCTTCAGTAAATAATTAGGAGAAATATCCCAACAGTTGAGTTTTGTATTGGCTATAAATTGTAGAAAGGGATTTAACTCAGTTCCAAAAGATATGTAACCATTCAGTTTTGCCTGGACTAAAACAGTACCACAGCCAGCAAAAGGATCGAGGACAACGGGGCATGGGTATTCCTTTTTATACCTGTCTAATATGGACTGAACAAAAGAAGCCGAAAATCCCTGCACATACGGCGCCCAGCGGTGGATATGCTCATTAATGTTGGGCGTAAACTGTATAGGCTGTATATTTTCAGGAATTGTTATGCCAAGCTCTTCTATGTACGGGGCAGCATCCATATCAGAAGAACCCCCTTTTTTAGGGGATTTTAAAATGTTAATCTCCCTAATGGTGAGTTCGCTTTGAGCGGGTTTTACAAGGATACTTCTCATTTCTTCCTCTTACTTCCTAATCTCTCTGTATATTTAAAGGTTTATGTTGATTATACCTTTATCAATTTAGTATAATCATGGAAGATAAGATAGAACTCCTTCGTGGAAAAATAGGGGACGTGGATTGCGATAATAAGGTTGTCGTGAGAGGTAGGTGCCCCTACTGCAATGACAGGGCGACCTTCAGACAGATAAAATACGGATTTGAGCGCAGTAAAATAACAGGACAAACAGTTCCTCTTCAGTGTGAGGGTTGTTCTTCAATAGTAGCATTTTCGCTTACACAAACAAAATTTTATCCTGCACCTATGTTGAAAGGTTTGGAAGGATTACCAGAAGAGATAGATAAATATTATCAAGAAGGGATTAGGTGTATCTCTGCTGATGCACCTAATGGTGCTGTAACAGCATTTAGAAAGGTTATACATGCTATTGGAATTCATTATGGCATCGCTAAAGTAAATGACAATAAACAAACGCTGTATAAAATAATTCAGGAATTATGTGATCACGAACATATTGTTAAAAAATTAAAGGATGCACTCATTGGAGTGAAAGATATAGGAAATGATGGCGCGCATATTAATGAAAATGAACCCGACATAGAACAGGCTTTGAAAATAAAACATTTAATTGATACTGTGTTAAATTCTACTATCTTGTGTGATTCGAATTTGGAATTTGTAAAAGGCAAACATTCTAAAAAAGATTAGGATGCAACTCGGTTTCATACCTTCGCTGGCTAATGCTTGCTTCAGGGTTTGTTTCTGCTGCACATGACATTCCTTAGGCCTTTTTTCTTTATTCGGTTTGTTCAATTATGCGCAGTAAGAAAACCAATAAAGCGGAAAAGCGAAGAAGAGATTGAAGAAGGTCTTTGTGTTCTCTGCGGGCTCAGCGGTAAACAAGTACAAACTATCTTTGTTGATTTGCGCGTTAAAAAAGAAAGAGCCATTTTAGAAAATTATTTTTCAGCAAACAACTTCCTTATCTCCGCACCAACCGTCTCAACCTGATGCTCGCCTATCTTCTCTCTGCACTCTTTCAAGAACGGAATACCTCTTTTATATTCCTCAACCCATTCCTTTGCAACTCCTCGTTTTCAGAGACCATTAAAATTGAGTGCGGACGTTGCTGTTCATAGCAGTACAAAACACATAGGTGGTCACGCTGATCTTTTAGGAGGTGTCATTGTCGGAAGAAAAAAGCAGATGGGCGGTTTTGATAGCACAATCTCTTTTGGAATTAAGAGCGGCATAGAGGCGGGACGCAAACTCATGAACCGCGTTGAACTGTGTGCTTTAGCAGTTAGCCTCGGTTCTGTTGATACCTTAATTCAACATCCCACATCTATGACCCACGCGAATATACCCCGATAGGTCAGGATGAAGACAGGAATAACCGATGATTTGGTGAGACTCTCTGTTGGTATAGAGGAGCCAGAAGACATAATAACAGCTCTGGATCAAGCCTTAGTGGCTGCTCCCCACTGAAGCGGGAGGCGTCAAACCTGCCTTCGCCATTTATGTCGCTTGTCTTCGGATAAGCGTGCACGCTAATGAAATATAAGGAGACTTAGAGATATTTCTGGAAATAAAGCTCACTGACGAATAATTCCATAAAATTATCTTCCTCTTCAAGTTTTATGTGCTCGATTCGCTTTGCAACTGCTTCCGCATCCTCGCGCTTCGTCTTTGATATTAACGCCTGCCTTGCACCTTCTAGCGCCGCATTTCCTACCTTTTTCACCTTTCCTCGCTCAATATCGGGGAGAAGCCCTATGCGTATTGCATGCTCCGTGTTTGTGAAGTTCACGAACCCCCCCGCCAGAAAAATGCTGTCTATATCCTCAAGCTCGACCCCGTATCTTCGCAGCAGAACCTTTATGCCCACTGCCACGGCAGTTTTCGCGAGGTTTAACTGGTCAATGTCCTTCTCCGACAGCTTGATCCCCTCGGCTATTTTTAGCTCTTTCTCGTCTCCATAGAACTTCCCTCTGCCATCAATTATTCTCTTGTCCAGGAGTTCTGCCAGCGCGTCTATCAACCCGGAACCGCAAACGCCAACAGGAACGGCGGCATCGTCTATCGTTTTGTATTTTACCTCGCCGGAATTTTCTATTTTTACTTCTTTTATCGCTTCGCTTACGCCACCAATTCCGCACGCTATACCAGCACCTTCAAATGCCGGACCTGCTGCAGCCGACGTTGCGACCAATCTGTCCTTATTCCCAAGTACGATTTCCGTGTTTGTTCCAACGTCTATCGCCATGCATATCTTATCGCTCTCGGATTTATACATTTCCGTTGCCAGCACGACAGCCAGAGCGTCAGCACCGACAAAACTGCCTATCAAGGGCAGCCCATAAACTCGTGCTTCGGGATTTGCCTCGAGCCCGAGTTCCTTCGCTGTTTTACTTACCGGTGCGACACTCAAAGGTTCGTAAGGGCTTTTGCCAAGCGACTCGACGGAATAGCCAAAGAACAGGTCTCGCATTACGGGATTGCCGACAACCACGAGCTCACATACTTTGCCCGGCTCTGTCAGGCTTGCAATCAGCTCGTTCACGGCGGTTCTGATTTCTCTTACGAGTATGTCCTGCCCTTTTCTTGCAAATTCTATCCTTGAAATTACGTTGTTCCCATATTTTGTCTGTGGGTTCTCTCTTGATATAGTAGAAGACACTTTTCCGCTCTCAAGGTCAATTAAATAGGTAGCAAGCGTTGTTGTCCCTATGTCAAGAGCGATGCCGTATATTTCTCCTTTATATTCGCCTATATCTTCCGACTCGCAAAAGACTCTTTCTCCCTCTATGTGTACGAAAGGCTCAAGAGCGATTTCCTTATATTCGCCGGATTCTAAAACGTAGTAGGTTCTTCTTGGCACTCGGACGTAAATAGGGTTGTCGGTATTTGCTATTCTCGCCTGGCATGCAAGTCGGTGCGTATCGTCCTGTATAAACTTATCTTCTAACTCGGTTCTTTCCGACAGTGCTCCGGGGGCGCACTCGACCTCGACCAGACACTCACCACACTTTCCCTCACCACCGCATGAGCAATTTATGTCTATTCCCAACTCCTGCAAATAGGAAAGAATGGTCCTTCCCTCGACGAGTTTTGCTTCTTTTCCGTACTCCGTGAATATGATGTTCATGATCGCCTTATCTTAAACTTAAAGAGTTTATCACCATAAATTAAAAGAGAAAATATAGATTATAAAAGTGATAAAAATGGGCGTGAATGTGGGTAGAAAGCTGAAGGATGCGGGAAAACAATGGGTAATCGAGGACGCCAAAAAGAAGGGTGTTTACTGGCCTACGGAACGAATGAAGGAAAAAGCGTATTTCAGCGATGAGGAAATCTATGCTGAAGCGAGTAAAGACACAAGAGGTTTTTGGGCGAAACAGGCGAGGGAGTCCATTGACTGGTTTGACGAATGGGATGCGGATAAGGTAGTAGAGTTAGAACCCCCATATTTCAACTGGTTTGTAGGAAATAAGACAAATTTATCCTATAACTGCATTGACCGGCATCTGGAGGAAAGCAGGAATAAAGCAGCGCTTATCTGGGTGCCTGAACCGGTGGATGAAGCCAAACAAGTCCTGACGTACATGGACCTGTACAGAGAAGTGAACAAGTGTGCAAACGTTTTAAAAGGTCTCGGAGTAAAGAAAGGGAGCCCCGTGACCATCTGGATGCCGATGATTCCTGAGACGGCAATAGTTGCTTTAGCCTGTCAGCGGTTAGGAGCATGGCATTCAATCGTGTACACCGCATTTGCACCTCACGCGGTGCGGGAAAGAATGGAGGATGCGGAATCAAAAATACTTATCACCGTTGATGGCTTCTATCGGCGTGGAAAACAGATAGAGTTAAAAAAGCGAATAGATGAAGCGCAGGTTCTGGAGAAGGTAGGTGCAGAGAACTGCGTGGTGGTAAGGAGACTGAATAGCGAGGTCGAAATGAAAGAAGGCAGAGATTTTTATTACGATGAACTGATGAAAGGTGTAGAAGCCTATTGTGACCCGGAAATCATTACATCTGACGATTATGGGTTTCTGCTCTACACTTCCGGGACGACGGGCAAACCAAAGGGCGTTATGCACTCCTGCGGTGCGTATAGTGTTGGCGTGGCGTTGACAATGAAACTTGTCTTCGACTTGCACCCCGAGGACCTCTTCTGGTCAACGGCGGATATAGGCTGGATAACGGGGCATTCGTATGCCTTATATGGCCCTTTACTTGTTGGTGCAACGTCATTATGGTATGAGGGCGCTCCAGATTATCCTGATGCGGCACGATGGTGGGAACTGATAGAGAAATATGGCGTTACTATATTTTATACGGCGCCGACAGCAATAAGAGCGTTACGAGCCGCGGGCGATAAGTGGGTTGAAGGACACGACTTCTCCTCGTTAAGACTTTTGGCTTCTGTCGGTGAACCAATTGACCCGGATACGTGGAAATGGTTCTTCGAGAAGATAGGAGAACGTCGCTGCGCATTGATAGATACATACTGGCAAACCGAAACGGGTGGAATAATCCTGTCTTCACTCCCCGGGATAGGGCCGTTCGTTCCCGGTGTAGCCGGTCCTGCACTTCCGGGTGTGCATTGTGACGTCCTGGATGAGACGGGTGAGCCCGTGAAACCGGGGGAATCGGGGTATCTCGTGGTAAAAACCCCGTTTGCGCCCTCTATGCTTCGAGGGATGTACAAGAAGCCGGAGAAATATGTGGAAGAGTACTGGAGCGAATACGGCACGGAGATATATTTTGCAGGTGACGGCGGAATAAAAACGGGTATGGAAATAGGAGGTCAGCCTCTGATAAAGATTACCGGGCGGATTGACGATGTCATGGAGGTCGCAGGACACAGGATAGGCACTGCTGAGATAGAGGATGCGGTAAGCGACCTGGATGAGGTGGTGGAAGTTGCAGTGGTAGGGAAACCGGATGCGATAAAAGGAGAAGTGCCTGCTCTTTTCGTGGTGCTGAAAAGTGGCGTCGAGGTGCCCAAAGCCCAGATGGACAGGGAAATAGTGAAAGCAGTGAGGGAGAAAGTGGGTCCGGTAGCAACTCCAGAAGTCGCTTATTATGTCGCTGACGTGCCAAAGACGGAGAGTGGAAAGATAATAAGACGGTTTCTAAAAGGTCTTGTTCGGGATGAAGCGCTCGGAGACATGACCACGGCACAGAACCCCGAATGTCTAAAGGAGCTTGCAGAAGCCACAAAATATCGAGGTCCGCAAAAGATACAGGGATATAATGCATAATAGCGGTTTAGAGGTTTGGATGTTTAGCTAACGAGCTGAACCGCTAATAAACGAAACCTCTAATTTCGCGCTCTCCGCGGTGATAAATCACTACGTTATTTCAGTGCTACCTCTGCCTCAGTCACAACTTCTTCTTTCCCTATTACCGTGCCCTTTACATACCGTGAGATCGCCACGCCTATAAATGACAGGATAATCGCACCCAGTATGGATAAGAAAAGGTATAGATAGCCCAGAAGGTCGTCCATGGGCTCACCATTGCTTAACAAGATTATGCATTCGCTCCCACCCCATAGAATCACTCCAGAAGCAATCACGGAGAATAATATAGCCCACTGCCTGACTATTCTTTCCTTTTCAATGAGCATATTCAGCATCTTTCCAGTTAGAGGAGCGAGTCCTGCACCCACGTACCACCATATCGCCCCTCTGATGTAGTATACCATGCCCATCAATATAGGTTCACTTGCCTTGTGCGCTTTTGGATATTCCACGATACCTTGAGAGGTACCTGCCAAAAGGAACACAACTGCACAGATGTAAGCGACAAACGAGATTTTACCGCTGTATAACGACTGCTTCACGGTCTCAAAGAAGTCCATCATGACATTCTCACGGCCTAATCCTTTAAGTAGCAGGTATGTCCCTATAAACCCAAAAATTAGCCCTACTGCCCAGCCTGGCTTTTCAACCAAGAAAGAAATAAATAATGCAATAAAAATAAGACCTATGGGTGGCAAGAAAGTACGTGAAAACTTCGGGTCCTCGAATAATCGCTTTATCAGATAAAAAGTGCTTTCCAGTTGCTCACTCTGCTTCACCACTACGCGCCTCACCGAATCTATCTTCACTCGAGACCCCAGTATTGGAATAATCCATTCGTCCTCGGCACCGTCACTCACGAGAATCGCCGATTCAACCGCGGTTTTTGACAGAACCTCTTCTAATTCTTCACCTATTTTTCTATCTGCATCTATACCCGCGTTTTTATCTCCTGCGACCAGGACGATTTCCACACCAGCATTTTCTTCCGTTGACTTCAACTGTTCGCACAGTCTTATTGCTTCAAATATTGCATTTACATCCGAATCTTCGGGGTCTGCAAGTGCTAACTTTGTCGCCGCCGATAGACTCGCCTCTTTACCTATAATAGGCGTCTTTAACCCCGCTTTCTCACCTATGTCATTATCCCTATCTACACAAACAACAAGCGTCTTAATTTCGGACCCTACCTTTCCGTTCATCTTTTATAAGTTCTATTTCTCACTTTAATATATAAACTTTCTTTCTTATCAAAACAAGAAAATAAATTATTGACACAGATTAACGCAGATTAACACAGATGATAAAAATCAATAAAACTAAAATAAATCTGCGTAAATCAGTGTCTTAAATAGAAGGAAGTTATACATTATATACGATGAAAAAACCGGAAGTAAAAAGACCGTCGGATGAAGTTTTAGCAAAGATTCATTCTTTTAGTGACAAGAAGGGGACGATTGCGGTGATTGAGCCAGAATCCGAGGAATGGTTCTCAGGAAAGACGTTGCTTGAGGCTCTTAAAAAAGCAAAAAACAAATATCCTGATAAAATCTTTTATTCCATCCGCATTGGTTCACCCTATGCCCATGAGCACAAAGGTGGGATTTTTTAGATTAGCCACGGGTGAGATTGTGGAGTTACCCGTGTTTTTGGGCAAGGTGATTATAAAAGATTTTGAGGTTGAGGCATGTTTTATTCCAGGAGATTGGCTGCTTGGTATGGAATTTCTTTCCGCAGTGGGTCAAGAGCTTGTACTGAACTTTGTAGAAAGCACTGTTAAATTAACACGATGAGATTGTCAAGGGAAAGGCATTTTGGGATTGCGGTGGAGGAAGCGGTGATAGAGAAGTAGAAGCAAGAAATCCCAATGACAATAAATAAGCCCTTACATGGCTTGCGGGGTCGTGGGGCAAGCCCCACAA
>JAGGZZ010000196.1 GCA_021161765.1 Candidatus Methanophagales archaeon
CCGCGGTTCTCGGTATTAGCAATGGGGCATTCCGAAGGTCCCGGCTGCTATTGCCTGATAAACGACATGCTGCGGCATTTTATTGATAAGCTGTCCGTGCGATTCCCTGCAATTGTGATAGATTGCGAAGCCGGGCTGGAGCATCTGAGCCGCAGAACGACTCGCGACGTGGATACAATGCTTGTGGTTAGCGACCCCACGAAGCGGGGCATAGATACGGCAGCGAACATAAAGAACCTTGCAAAGAAGTTGCAGATTAACTTTCGGCACG
The DNA here is from genome assembly GCA_021161765.1 of Candidatus Methanophagales archaeon. Taxonomy (GTDB): domain Archaea; phylum Halobacteriota; class Syntropharchaeia; order Alkanophagales; family Methanospirareceae; genus QEXZ01. The sequence continues at coordinate 272 of JAGGZZ010000196.1, forward strand.
TATATCTGGTGTTGAATAAGGTTACCGAGGATGAAGCGGTGAAGAACGCTCTGGATGGAATGGTGAAGGATAGTGGAGTTGAGCTTATAGGGACGGTTCCGGAGGATGAGAACATAAGAGCGTTTGATCTGGTAGGGAAGCCGATAACCGAATTGCCAGAAGATTCTAAAGCGGTTGTTGCGGTGAAGGGGATATTTGAGAAGATTTGTGAATCTCAAATAGAAGAAAGTTATACGTTAATGTGAGATTTCGAGCATCCTCTCTATTGCTTTTCTGGCTTTGTCCATGATTTCGCTCGAAACAACCACTTCCGGCTTCTCTTTCTTCAATGCGGCTTCTACATTCTCTAACGTGTGCATTTTCATCTGAGGACAGACGGCGGTAGCAGAGATGGGATAGAACTTCTTTTCCGGCGCTTCCTTTTTGAGCCGGTGCAGCAGCCCGATTTCCGTGCCAATCAGAAATTCATCACCCGCTCCCTTTTCATTGCAAATCTTTACCATGCCGCTCGTTGAAGCGATATAATCCGCGTGGTCTTGAACTTCGGGGATGCATTCCGGATGAACAACAATTTTTGCGCCCGGATGCGCCTTCTTTGCTTTTAGCAAATCCGTCATCACTATCTGGTGGTGCGAAGGGCAGAGCCCGTGTTCGGGAACAGGAATAATGATTTTAGAGGTTGTCTTCTGTGCGTGATACGCTAAATTGCGGTCAGGACCAAATAATACGGTAGAAGAATCCATCGCATTGACTATTTCCTGTGCATTCGCAGAAGTACAAACGCAGTCTGCAAGCGCCTTACATTCCGCAAGCGTGTTCACGTAGAGGACGACCTCCGCATCGGGATTTTTTCGCTTCGCCGCAAGCAAATCGTCAGCAGATAATTGCTGTGCCATCGGGCATATCGCGCCCTTATCGGGAATGACAACTTTTTTATCGGGATTCAGTATTGCTGCGGTTTCCGCCATGAAATCAACGCCGCAAAAGATTATGAGGTCCGCAGTCGTATCCATCGCTTTTCGCGCAAGCTCTAAGGAGTCGCCAACGAATTCCGCTATGTCCTGAATCTCCGCACGCTGGTAATTATGAGCGAGGATAATCGCATTCTTCTCTCGTTTTAACCTTTCTATCCGCTCCACCTGTGCCCTGCGCACTTTCTCCATTTCCACTAATACTGTATTTGTATAGCAGATATAAAAAACCACATGATTTCACGAGAAAACTTTGGGTACAACCGGGGTGTTGAAAATTAGCCATATTTGGGCAATTTTCCGATTATAAAATCCGACCATTTTTGTTCCATTTTTGTCCACCAGTTTAAGGGTATCCATCCTTCTGCAATAGATAACTTGACTTTCGGAGATAGTAATTTATCACTCAAATAATTCTCCATTTGATGAAGTTATCTCTGCGGAGAAATTATTCAGAATACTAATCGGTCTGGATAAAGAAGAAACCGAGTCCCACCACAGGTACCAGTACGCCGCGCCGCTGCGCTACATCAGATAACCATTCTCCCCTTTATTTTGAGGATTCCGCCGGGAAAACTCACGAGCCAGGCTTTTTGGGACCACATGGAATATCTGAGCGAGGAAGCGATTGAACGGATTGAAAAAGAGTTCAGTCACAGAATACCTGAAATGTCGCCTATGGGAAATTGAAAGACGGTGAGGGGAAAAATGGTGCTGTTAAATGAAATCACAATTTATATAACTGCGAAAGTCAAGAAGTAATTCTCAATTTTTGGTTGAGCTATCCGGTGGTGGGGTTTGAAGTGGAGATATAAGTAGTGGTAGCATTCCCAAACAAAAAGCAATCTTCTCCAAACTACTCTTTATTGTTTCTTTGGTAAAGCTTTCTTTTTGAAAGAAAGGTTTTTTATAACGCCATAAGCTTATATTAGAATTACTATGTCAGCAACAATATTAGTAGGGGGATTTTTTGGTGATGAAGGTAAAGGCAAGATAATCGCATACCTTGCAAAACACGATAAACCGAGCGTGGTTGCGAGAGGTGGCGTAGGACCCAATGCAGGTCACACGGTCGAAGTAGAGGGCAAGAAATACGGGTTGAGGATGGTTCCTTCGGGATTTGTGTATGAATCAGCAAGGCTTCTGGTCGGTGCAGGCGTATTGGTTGACCCGGAGGTGTTCAAACGAGAAGTATCATCCTTCGGGCTGAAAGGGCGAATAGGCGTGGATTGGAGATGCGGAATAATCGAAAAGAAGCACATTGAAGAGGATAAAAGCGATGCCTACTTGAAGGGAAAGATAGGGTCCACAGGTTCGGGTTGCGGACCCGCGAATGCGGCTCGTGCGTCACGGAAGGCGAAACAGGCGAAGGACGAAAAAGAGCTGGCGGAGTTTCTTTGTGACGTGCCTCTGGAAGTAAATGAGGCCTTAGACCAGGGAAAAGGTGTGCTGGTAGAAGGTACGCAAGGATTTGGCATTTCTTTGCTCTACGGAACTTATCCCTTTGTCACTTCTAAAGACACGACTGCATCGCAGATGGCGACTGACGTGGGCATAGGCCCTACAAGAGTGGATGAGGTCATAGTGGTATTCAAGTCATTTCCAACGAGAGTGGGTGAAGGCCCTTTTGAAACGCAGATGAAAGAAGAAAAAGCGAATGCATTGCATATCGTGGAGTATGGCACTGTTACCGGTAGGAAGCGGCGGATAGGCGAATGGGATGCAAAGATGGCTGCTTACTCGGCAATGATAAACGGAGCAACAATGGTAGCGCTGAGTGGTGTGGACCGGTTAGACCCCTCGTGCAGAGGTGTGAAGGAGTACAAAGAATTGAGTAAAGAGGTAAAAGATTTTGTAGCTAAGGTGGAGCACGACACACGCGTCTCAGTGAAGTTAATCTCCACGGGGCCGGAGCTATCGGAGATAGTGGATTTACGAGAAGAACAAAAAGAAAAATAATTTATAGACACAGATTAACACAGATTAACGCAGATGATAATATAGCGGTTTGGTCAAAGGGACTGAGCTGCTAACGAGCTAAACCTCTAAATTCGCTTAACCCGTGTAAATCTGTGTCTTAAATAGAAGGAAGTTATAGATTACATACAATAAAAAACTGGGAATGCGTGACATGGAAGAAGGTGCAGGTCTATTTGAAAAGATAGACATAACGAAATATCCGGTAAAGAAGTTGGTTGCAATACCTTTAATCATCTTGCTTATCGCTTTAGCCGTGCTTACGTACACGCAACTGAGCGTGGATTCACCCGTCCGTTTAGGAATGGATTTTAAGGGGGGGACGTGGGTAAAAGTAAGCACTGACGAAACGAGAGAAGAGCTAACCGCAAAATTCTCCGCTTTTCCTGTTACTCTCGTAGCCAGTACAGGTGTAGGGAATGAGAAGCGCATAGAATTCGACCTGACCGGTGGGTCACAGGAGTATGACCAGCTAATAGACCTGCTTAACACAGAATACGGCGTTGGAACGTATAGAATAGAGAGTATAAGCCCGGTATTTGGTAAGCAATATCAAACTCAGACATTATGGGCACTGGGAATCGCTTTTATTCTGATGGCAATCGTCGTGTTCGTTGTATTTGTAACTTTTGTCCCTTCTTTTGCCGTGGTCATGTCTGCTTTTTCTGACATCGTTATCGCGGTTGCCTGTATGGACCTCATAGGGATGGAGTTGTCGCTGGGCACGGTAGCAGCGTTGCTCATGCTCATTGGCTATTCCGTGGACTCGGATATTTTATTGACAAGAAATCTGCTACATAAAAAAGGCGATTTAAACGAGAAACTGCGGAATACCATGCGAACAGGCATAACGATGACATCCACGACCATATCTGCGATATTCGCAATGTTCGCGGTTTCTTTTTATATTGGTATTCCCATATTAAAGAACATTTCAATTGTGCTTTTGTTCGGTCTCGTCATGGATTTGATGAACACCTGGCTGTTTAATGCGGGCGTGTTGAGGTGGTATATCGAGCGCAAGGAAAGGAAGAAATATGTGAGAAGGGACGTGGGAAAAGCGAAGAAGAAAGGTAAAAGCGTAAAATAAAACTTTCTTTAAACTCGTATCTCTCGAGGCTGTCCAACAATCCAAAATTGGAAGAAAAAGAGAGGCAAATAGAGCTTCAGATCCAAAAAGAAGCGAAATTTTTGGCGTCAAAAGCAATTGCGGGACAGCCTCTCTCCGGATAAAAATGAAGTTTGATGGGAATACGGTGAGAAAATCAAAGCATTCAACAGGGGTAAGATAAGGAAAAGGGGGTGGTTGAAATTACATCCCTTGGAGTAGAAGATTATATCCCCACCCAGCCAATCCAAATAAAGGTGCAAAGCTCCTCCAGCCCGCTAACCCGCTAACCTTCTAAATCGCTAAATCGACCTCTCCCTCATACACTACTTCCGCAGAACCTATCAGATACGCTCCTCCTTCTCCTTCATCCTCTTTTAGCTCCACCCTCAAATCACCGCCTCTCGTGTGCACCGTAACCGGTTCACTCGCATTTATATATCCTAGTTCGTTCAATGCGAGTACAGAAGCCGTTGACCCTGTGCCGCACGATAACGTCTCGCCCACTCCTCGTTCATACGTCCTCACGCTTATCTCGTTTGCTTTGTCGTCTTCCAGCAGCAGCGGCGTCATCACAAAATCCACGTTCGTCCTGTCAGGAAAAGCGGGATGCGATTCAATACTTTTTCCTATCGTATCCACATCCAGCTCATCAAAGGAGTCAACCAGAATAACAGCATGAGGATTACCCAAACTTAACGAAGTCAGCCGGACCTCACCTATTTGCTCATTCACAAAAAACGGCTCATCTACTCGTTCAAACACGGGCTTACCCATGAAAACCCTGATAGAAACCTCACCAATACCAATACCAAAACCCTTCTCCTCTGGGTCTTCTACTTCGGGAACAATCAACCCTGCTACTGTTTCTACGCGTATTTGCCTGTTTCGCACTAAGCCTTTTTCGTATGCGTATCGAGCAAAGCACCTAATCCCGTTCCCGCACATCTCCGCCTCGGAACCGTCAGCATTGAACACTCGCATCCGGAGGTCATACGAACGCGTGCTGGGTTTGCAAAGGAATAAGACGCCATCTGCACCTACGGAAAACCTTCTCGTGCATAGGAATCGAGCAACTCCCTCCTTCTTTTCGTCCGCTATACGCTGTTCTCGGTCGTCTATCAAAATAAAATCGTTACCTGCTGCCTGCATCTTCGTGAATTCGAGTTTCATTTTGGTTCTTATTGTATATAAGCTTCCTTCTATTTAAGACACAGATTTACACTGATTTACGCGGACGTATTTAAGTTTAGCATTGTTGTTTCTTATTATCTGTCTGTGTTAATTAAGCCCTTTCAGGGCCTGCGGGGGCACGGACGGAGCCCACAAGCGTTAATCTGTGTCCATAAAAGACGCGGATTTATTTCTTATCCATCACACGACTCATCTGTGTATCTGTGTTAATCTGCGTTAATCTGTGTCAATAACTTATTTTCTGTTTTCTTGTTCCTACTCACTTAAATGCGCTGCCACTGCCAGACCCTGTGCCTGCGAACGCGCTTTTGCAAGTAGATGCGCTATCGTCTCGGGTTCGTATATGCATGCATTTATAGACAGATTTCGGGCATCCGAGTATGCCTTCTGAATTAACGGTTTTATTGTTAAAGTAGTTGGATATGCAATGTTCAAAGCCAGCGCCCGCGATTTTATGCTCGCTTCGTTTATCAAATCGGCAATGGTGTAAGAAGTGGGGTATTCGTACTTTATGTGTGTGCTAAGTGCCAGAGCAGATATTACACCTTCTTTTATATCTGCAAAATACTTCGTGGGGTCTATATGAAGAACGTCAGGCGTGAATACCGTCTCGCCTTCTGCGTCATACACGGCGCGCAAGTCCAGCCCCTCGGTTACCGGATAGATTTCGAGCTTTGCCAGCATCTCGGCAAGCGGAGCTGAAACTTTTTCTCCCTCCTTCACCACCACTTTCCGTTGTTTTATCTCTACCTTCCCGCTGGATATTCCCGCAGGTATGCCCAGATTCTGCAGCTCGCCTACTATCGGTCCCGGCTTGAGTGAAGTAGGTCCTTGTTCTACTACAATGTCGTGCGGAGCAACGGCACCAGCCTTTATCGGAGCCGGTATTTTCCCTTCCTCCATTACTTTATACAGATCAAAAGCATCCAAATCGGTAAACACCAACGCCGTCTGGTCATCTACAAAATCCGCCAGGTCCGTCATCGCGGCCATCCCGCTTTCTTTCATAGAGATAGAAATCAAACTATTTTTTGATACTCGCAACCTTGCTTTATCCGTATCCCGGAATTCTTTCCGTATCCGTTGTAATTGCTTTGCTCCTAATCCCCTTATTTTCGCTACACCTATTGTTTTACTTGCGCTAATCGAATCTTTTATGCTTGAAACCTGCTCCTGCTTCCATGCCATTGCGCGTTTTACCTTTCTTTTCATCTCTCTTCACTACCCCTTTCTATCTCTTCTTTATCCTTTCGCACATTTAATTTAATTATTTCATTTCTTATATTATCCACATTCCTATTTAAATTTAAATTTGTTTAGGTCGAAATCTCCATCCTTCAACTCCCTCGTCTTCAATTCATATTCCTTTATCTTCTCATAAGGCTCCTCTGCAAGCTTCTCTAAACCAGGATTCATTTCGTCCAGCATACTCCATATCGCTTCGTCTATCGCTTCGTCTATCGCTTCAGGCGTATTTGTTGCCGCAATTACAAGCCCAATTTTTTTTTCCCTTGTTTTTGAACCAAACCCATCACGCCCCACAA
>JAGGZZ010000041.1 GCA_021161765.1 Candidatus Methanophagales archaeon
CCATAAGTATATAAAGTTATTTATCGCTTTCTCTTCCGGAATCCTGTTTCTCCTTACATACGCACCTAAAGCAAGTGAAATCGTGAATACTGACAGAACGATAAGAATAGGCGATAGGCGAAATCCAAACGGTGTGTAGTTCAATGCCAAGCCCAATAAGGGGGTAATTGCAATGCTTAATCCAAAGCTGAGCGCAATTCGCTCTATTGCATCCAAATCATCTTTTCGTGGGAATAATGTTGCGATTAAAGTGTAGCCAGGTAGGAAAAGCACTAAGGGAAGACCGAGGATAATTCTTATAGGGGTTTCGTTTAAAGGTGGGATCAGGACAAAGGGTATGCATAAAAGGGTGAGGAAGATTACGAGTGCGAGGTCAAGGTCTTTTGGGACGTGCTTGAGTTGGGGCATGATATGTAATGTTTTCATGTAGTTCATACTTTAAAATTTTAAAATGTTTCTCTGGTAAAGTTAACTTTCTTTTTAAAGAAGGGTTTTACTATCCTTCAGGCGACAGCTATAAATAAATAAAAACACGATGCACTACATAATCACCGAAAAGGGGACAACGGCGAGAAGAATCGCTTCTATTTTATCTGATGGTAAGGCTAAACCCAAAAAGATAGGGGGTATCGAGGCGTTTGAGTTTGACGGTAAAACCGTTATGGGTCTGAGCGGGCATGTCATTCGGCTGGATTTCCCAGCGGCATATAGCAATTGGAGCAGCACAAATCCTTCCGAGCTGATTGATGCCAAAATAGTAGCGGCAGCATTAAAAAAGACCATCGTCAACGCGCTGAAAAAGATAGCAAAAGATGCGGATTCTATAACGGTTGCGACGGATTATGACCGGGAAGGCGAGTTAATCGGCGTTGAAGCTATCAGCATTATCAAAAAGACAAATCCTGACGTGAAGATAGACCGGATGCGATACAGTGCGATAACCGAGCCCGACATAAAAGAAAGCTTTGCCGCAAGAAGTGAAGTGGATTATAACCTTGCCGCATCTGCCGAAGCGAGACAGATAATAGACCTGATATGGGGTGCATCACTGACCCGGTTCGTTTCATTATCAGCAAAGCGGTTAGGTGACGAGTTCTTTTCGGTTGGACGTGTGCAATCGCCCACGCTCGCACTGCTGGTAGAGAAGGAAAAAGAGATAAAAAAGTTTGTGTCCCGTAAGTTCTGGGAACTGCATGCGAAATTAAAATCGCCAGAGGGTATTTTCGATGCGATACACAAAAAGCATAAATTTGATAAAAAGGAAGAAGTAGAAGAGCTAAAAGCGCGAATCGCTGCGGCAAAAGAGGGCTGCGTTCGCGCCGTAAAGACGAAGTTGCGGACTGAGAAGGCACCCACACCGTTTGATACTACCGCTTTTTTACGCGCTGCGTCTTCTATCGGGTATACGCCAAAACGAACGATGTATATCGCGGAGAGTTTATACCTGCAAGGGCTCATATCGTATCATCGCACGGACAACACCACGTATCCCGAGACGCTGGATTTAAAGGCGCTGGTGAAGATGTTTGTCGGGACTGAAGAATTCGGTGAGCAAGCCCTCGCGATAAGCAAGAAGAAGCGATTAAAGCCAACTGCGGGTAAGAAAAAAACCACCGACCATCCGCCCATACATCCCGTCGGAAAAGCAGCAAAAGAAAAGCTCGGAAAGGACGAGTGGAAGATATACGAACTCGTGGTACGGCGATTTCTGGCTACGCTTTCCGACGCTGCGAAATGGGAAGACACCGAAATGAAGATAGAGGCGGGCGGGGAGATATTAGAAGCAAAGGGGAAAGAGCTAAAGGAGCCGGGTTTCCTCGCGGTTTATCCATACCAGAAACACGAGGAGTTGATAATACCGAAACTAAAAGAAGGCGACAAAGTGGAAATTGTGCAGGTGGACGTTGTAGAGAAGGAGACAAAACCGCCGAAGAGGATTTCGCAGGCGGGACTGATAAAAAAGATGGAAGATTTGGGGCTTGGCACGAAGAGCACGCGGCATGAGATAATCGGGAAGTTGTACGACCGTGGGTACGTGCAGGGTAATCCGGCTAAGCCGACGAAAAAGGCATTTGCTCTTATTGATTCGCTGGGGAAATACGCTGCACTGATAACGAAACCGGAGATGACGAAAACGCTGGAGCAAGAGATGGACGAGATAAGCGAGGGCAAACGTAAGAAGAAGGATGTTGCGGACGATTCGCGAAAGATGCTGCGAGCAGTGTTCAAGGAAATGATGGAGAACCGTGAAGAGATATCGAACTCGCTTAGAGAAGGCATACGAGGTGACAAAGTTGTGGGAACGTGCCCGGAATGCGGTTCTGAGCTTTTATTGATGAAATCCAGGCGCGGGAAGCGATTCATAGGCTGCAGCAAGTTCCCTGCGTGCAACTTCTCTTTACCACTGCCAAAAACCGGGCGCGTGGTCGTGACGGCAGACAAATGCGATGAACATCCGACCTTGTTTAAATTAAAAATAATAAAAAAAGGAAATAGACGACCGTGGGATTTTGGGTGCCCTTACTGCAATTTCTTGCGGTGGCAGCAGGAGCAGGAGAAAGGTAAAGAGGATTAAATGAAAAATGCAAAGCGCAAATAACGAAGTTGTATTTATTTACCGCCGAGAACGCGGAGAGCGCTGAGATGACAAAGAAAGAAAGATTGAACCGGATCACGGAGGGCATTATTGGTGCCGCTATCGAGGTACATCGCGATCTGGGACCTGGCCTGCTGGAGTCCGCCTACGAGACCTGCCTGGCTTTTGAACTTGTGGAACGCGGCTTGAAGGTAGAGCAGCAGAAGCCTCTGCCCGTGGTCTATCGAGAGGTGAAGCTGGACTGTGGCTACCGCCTGGACCTTCTTGTCGAAGAAGCGGTCATTGTAGAAGTCAAGGCCGTTGATCGCCTGGCACCCATTCACAAGGCCCAACTGCTTTCCTACCTGAGACTTTCTGGCTGCAAGGTAGGCTTGCTGATCAACTTCAATGTCAAGGTTCTGAAAGACGGCATTCGCCGGGTGGTAAATGAGTTTCCTTAAAATTCACCGCAGAGCACATGGAGAACGCAAAGGCACCAGAAAAAAACTGAGCAAAGATTGAAACAGTCTTAAAAAAAAAAACTCTGCGTACTCGGCGCTCTCCGCGGTGATAAATCACTATCATTTACGCACTACTACGCTCAACACATCTCCGTCTGTGAGCACATGAGAAAGACCCACACGCTGGCCGCCGTACTTCACCGACTTGCCCCAGATGCGTGCATATCGGAAGTTCGTGACGAAATCACGATGAATGGTGGAACAAACATCAGCGACCGTAGAATCCGTTTTCATGACCAGTGGATTGTTCATATCCGGTGACGCGCCCTGCGGCTTCATATAGATACGTATGAATCTTAATTCGTTGTAGACTCTTTCTCTCAGTGCTTCAATGTTTATGCCGGCGGCTGCCGAGATCGTCACGGCGCCCGGGAATTGCTCCATGAGTGTCTGAAGCTGCTCAGAATTTACCAGGTCTATCTTGTTTAAGACCGTGAGTGTACGAATGTATTTGCGGTTTCCAATAACCACGTCAATAAGGTCATCGAGGGTGATGCGTTCGCGTATGAGAACCTCTGCATTGTGTATTTTGTATTCCGCTAATACCGCTTTGATCATTCTATCATCAAATTCGAGTTCAACGGTGCTGTTTACGGTAATTCCTCCTCTGCTTGCTTTATGAATGACAACCGCAGGGGGTTTGGTATTAACACGAATGCCGGCATCATATAACTCCTTTGCCAATATATCGTACTGCTGCGGGTGAAAGACATCCACGATGATAAGGATTAGGTCCGCGTTTCGCATCACGGATAGTACCTCTTTGCCGCGCCCTCGTCCCGCCGCGGCACCTGCGATGAGCCCTGGAAGATCAAGAATTTGCATCCGTGCACCTTTATAGAGGAGCGTACCGGGAATTACATCGAGCGTGGTGAAATCATAGTCCGCAACCTCAGCAGCGGTGCCGGTAAGGCAGTTGAGCAGCGTGGATTTGCCGACTGATGGGAACCCCACCATCACGACAGTCGCATCCCCAGATTTTTTTACCGCATATCCTTCGCCTTTACCCGCGGATTTTGCAGTTGCACGTTTCTGCATGTCCTCCTTCAGTCGGGCGAGCTTCGCTTTGAGCCGTCCGTGGTGATGCATTGTCGCCTTGTTGTAGGGTGTTTTTCTTATTTCGTCCTCGATGTTTTTGATGTCCTCTTCGATGGTCATTTAGTTCAGATACCTTTTCTGAAAGAAGTTCTTTCTTCATATCTTCAATGTTTTTTGGTAGCTTTTTACCCAGGTATTTCCCTCTTTTCTGGATTTTACCTTTATGTCTGACTGTATGTTCAAGATAGTAATATGTCTGCTTTCCTATCTGTTTCTTCTTTATACTTACCATGTTCAGTTTATGGATTACCCACACATATTTATAAATTTTCCTGTTTTATATGAAATGTAGAGGTAACTAAAAGAACTAAAAGAAGCTATTATTTATCCGATGCGAGAAAAAGAGGTCTATAAAGACCCTCTCTTTGAGTTATTCACTAGTTTAAAGACGAATTTACTTTCGGAAGAGATTTGTGTAGTCATAGGCTACTCCTTCGGAGACGAACACATCAGAAACATTTTCTTCGATGCTGCGAAGAGGAATCTTGAAATAAAGTATTTATGATAAATCCACAAGCAAAGAAAATAAGACATGATTTGGAACCTATTAAAGACAAGATTGACACAATAGAAGGGGAATTTGGAGAAGAAAGTGTTTTTGAGGAATTAGAAGAGAAACTAGTGTCTCAACAACTTAGTTTTTAGACAACTATAAATACTGTGAGTTTATCCTATATTTTATGAAA
>JAGGZZ010000218.1 GCA_021161765.1 Candidatus Methanophagales archaeon
CCCTGTCAACGTTCACAGGGTGCTTCAGAGAGAGACTCTTCCTCAGATCCAATAGAATTCCGTTCATCTCTGCGTCTTCGATGAACCTGTATAAATCATTTGCCGTCCCGATGTACCTCATAACTTCCTGAACAACCTTCCCCTTCTTCGCTCCCCTTTTTATCCGCCTCGTCCTTACCAATGCGAAGTATAGCCGCTTTCCTTTCTTCCATGTCCTTAAATAGGTCATATAAATGCTTTTCCAATATGGCAGGTGTTAAATTTGGGTTAAAATGGATTAAAATGAATATTGGTTTAATTCGTAACAATATAGCCGGTATTTTATTTAAAGAAGTGGAGAAAACTATTTAATCAAACAAAAGGCACTTTTTATTTTTCCATAACCTACAAGAAGGAAAACCTAATCCAACTCAATACTTGTAGCACCCATGTCCAAACCTTTCCACTTCACCGTAAACCCAAGTTCTGCCAAAACCTCATCCGGATTTGATAACCCAATATCCTCAATAATCCTCCTTGCTTCCACATACAATTTTATATTCATAGAAACAAGTTTATCTTTCACCTCATTCAACAACTCCTTTTTAACCACCACCTCTTTAAACACAACATAACCAGGGTCATTCAAACACGCTCTTACAGCCTCTTTACCGACATTATACCGCATAGCAATATCCTTAATAGAAACAATATCCCCTTCAATCTCAATCCGCATCCCCTTCACACTTTCCACCTCTCGCTCTATCTCCGCTCTCTCAGTCCTCGCCAAATACCTGACCACCTCACCAACAGGCACTTTTCTGCTGAACAGTGCCACAGGCTGATGAAGCCCCAACTCAAAATGTGCCGAATTAAAGCATGCGAGATTCCTATCAATTGCCACTAAAATATTGAACGGTAAAGCTCTGAGTTTAGACAACTTCCTTTTTATGTACTCCTCTGTCCAGAACCCCACGATTTCAAAATAAGTTTCTATCTCCATCTCTTTATGCTTGAACTTAAAATCCGGTATGAACACGCCTTTGCCCGTGAAAACCGCATCCGGCTCTCGTATCAATTCCCAGCTCTTTGCTGCTGACAAGGCTAAAAACTCATGATAAAACCGCTCTTCAATACTACTATCAAACGTAGTCTTTGCCTCTTTCTCTTTACTCATCAACAAATTCTTATGGAGCTTGCTGTCCATCACAAAATGATAAATCCTCGGCGTATCGCGTCTGATAACAATCTCGGCATCTATTTCCCATTCATCGCTATTGACGATCACCGGAAGCAATTTTGCCAGTGACGTGCCGTACTTCTCACTCAATTTCAGCAATGACGAAGCCCCTTCAACCCTTACCTTATTTCCACCTTCAGAAATGTACATCAATCCGAGATATTTAATTGCACGGAAAATCTCTTTATAATTGCCTTTAAATGCGATGCTCATACCCGTGGATTTAAACAAAAGCGTTTGAGCAAGTGAAAGGTTATACAACTTTAACAGCTCGTCGGGATTTAAAAGCTCAAAATCATCCAATAAAACCTCAGATTCCTGGTCTGCCCATAAAGATTGCTTTAACTCCACAACCGAAATGTTCAGTTTCTTTGCAACGTTTTCAATAACCTCCGCTCTTTCTGCTCCATTTATGATTTTTTTGCTGCTCGCCGCCTCGAAAACCGCCCGCCTTGCCACGACAGGCTCAACTGCAAACCTCGACTTGAAGATGCATCTCCGCTCTAAGAGCGTTCTCAAACCCCTTACAAGTTTGAAATTCAACCCTTGTTCAAACTCCGCCACTATTTCATCTATTTCGCTCTTCTTTTTACCCACGAAATTTCTGTAAACTTCTATAAACTCTCCAGCCAATTCCAGGTGCTGTTCGTCTATCTCAGCGAAAACAGGGTATATCCTGTCCTTTTTCGTCCTTGTGATGAGCAATTCACCTGGTAACATTTTTTCTTCTTATTACTTTAGGAGCTTTTTTGACAAAAGAAAACACTTTTTCTAAAATGATTTAACAATCAATAAAACTCTTCACGTGACTTCCCCGATTGTCGGATTATTTCTGTGTATCAGGGTCTTCCATATACTCTTTGATTAAATATTTTCTCATTCGGACATCTTAGCTTTCGTGCCTCTACGCCTCCTTGCTATTCCCATTTCGGTTGTCTTTTTTGACACAATCTCGTAAAGAACTGCGAGTTTCCCTTCTTTCTTTCGCAATATCCTACCTAATCTCTGCTTGTATTCCCGTTTACTACCACTTCCGCTCAATATAACACCAACCGAAGCTTCGGGAACATCAATGCCCTCCTCCAGAACCTTGGATGTTACTACTACCTTATATTTCCCCTCTCGGAAGTTATTCAGGATTTCCGCACGCTCCTCTCTCTGTGTAGTATGCGTGATTGCCGGTATGAGGAACTCCTTTGAAATTGCATATACCAAAGAATTATGCTCTGTGAAGATTATCATTCGTTCACCGAAATGGTTATCCAGAATTTCAGAAAGAGCGTTTAGCTTCGATTTCGAGTTTAACGCTATCTGTCTCGCTTTGTTCCTTGCCAGCAAAGCCGCTCTTGCCCTTGCATCACGACCGCTTCTCATAACGAGCAACCTGAAATCCGAAGGTGACTTCAAGATTATGTGCTCTCTTTTCAAGAAATTAGTGAACGCCGATTGGTATTTCTCGTAGTCCTCCCTTTCATCCTCAGTTAAATCGGTAATGATTTTCCTTGTCGTATATTCGGCCAAATGTTTTCCGCTCAGTTTATCTATGTCTATTTCATAAACCTGTCCTCCTATCAGTCTTTCGAGTTCTTTATGCAGTCCATCTTCTCGTTCATACGTTGCGGTCAATCCCAGCCGGTATGGAGCAATAAACATCTCTGCTATGTTTGCATATCCCGGCGAAGGTAGATGGTGGACCTCATCGAAGACCAGGAGAAGGAACCTGTTTCCAAGCTCTTCAGCCCTTAAATATGCGGTATCGTAAGTTGATACTGTTATTGGCTTCAATATGTGCCTCTCGCCGCTGTACGTGCCAACTTCAATTCCCATTTTGTTCTCCAGTTCTTTTTTCCACTGCTGAACCAACTCTAAAGTCGGCACTACAATCAGTGTTGGAACGTTCAGCACAGAAATTGCTTTTATTCCTATTATTGTCTTGCCAGCACCGGTAGGCAGGACTAAAGCACCACTCTTTGTTTGCAGCCATTTATTCATTGCATCTTTTTGATAATCGTGCAGTGTCAAATTGCAGGATAAATTCTGCATGGGCATTAAATCAAGAACGCTGTCTTCGTAATCGAGCCCAGAAAGTTTTAGATAGTCTATCAAATCCTTATAAAACATCGGCAAGCATCTGTAACTATTTGATCTAATATCCCATACGGTATGCGGCAGCTTGAAATTGCTCTTTACCACTATTGTTCCCTTTTCATAGCTTAATTTTATCACTTTTGCCTTATTTCTATTATGATTCAAATGATTATAAAATAGATGAAAATTCGCTGCCCTATTATAGACTTAAAGAAAAAAAGGAAGAATCATATTACGAAGAGGAGTATTACTATAGTGTTAGATCGGTGGTAGTATGTATGTCACAAAACCTCATACCCCGTATTCCTCTGTGCCACCGGTCTGCCAAAAGAAGGTATATGCCTGTGTTTAAGAGTTTATATACTTCAGCTGTTCTTCTGTTATAACAAAAACTTTAGACAGTGCTTAGAAACCATTAATAGCTTATCATTGCTTTTAAATTTGTGTAGTCACTAACAATTAATTCGATTAGAGTGGAGCTTTAACCTAAAAACGTTTGATATGGCGTTATTTGAACAATCAAAAATTAAAATATAGGGGAGGTTATTTAAATAGTCTGAAAGTCAGGTATATACGAAGTGAATTTTGGAGTTCATTCTAAAATGGGTGGGTATACGACAATGATGTGTGATATATCGAAGTTTTAAGGTGCGAGTTCTCTCCGCTTTAGTCAACCTTTTAATTTATATAAACCTTTGCTTTTTGTTCGGAAAATCCGAACGTTTTCGATAGTTTTATCAGGGGTTTGAACGATACGATTAGTGAGTGCCGAGGAGGGGCGCAATGATAGAAGTACCCAAAAAATTTAGGAGGTGAATGTGGAAAAAGATGAAAACGAAAGAGGTATTGGCGATAGGTATCGTAGCGATATTGGTGTTAGGTGTTGGGTTGGTTGCGGCTATCAATGCAGATGAAATTGAGAACAACTACGTCTCAAAAGAAAAGGCAAGAGAACATGCTACCGTTACTATGTTGGAATTTGTGTTAGCCGGAACCCCAGGACTTGAAGATGAAAACTGTAAAGGTGCGACAATAAATCCCGAACCTCTAACCATCTATGACGTAAATGGCAAGAAACTCTACTATCAGTTCTCAGTTGAAAAAAATGGTAAGACCATAGGCGGGATCAAAACCAGTGCAAGCAAGGTGCTTGGGGCATCGGTCTGCACCATAGGACTCAGCCCACGTGCATGGGATCCTGATATTGCACTAAAGAAAGCAAAAGAGATCGCAAAGAAAAAATATGAAGGTGCTGAAATCACTTCAACCACACTGGTATGCTATGGTTACCCGAAAATCGGAGTGATGCTAAAGCTACATGACCCAAAAACCGGCAAAGAGCAGCGACTATTCATAGATGCTTCTGATTACTCGGTCGTCCAAGACAGGATGCCTGAGCCTGAGCTTGAAGGACCTGGTGTGTGGTCGCTATACGAGAGTATTCCGAAAGAGGAATGGGCACAACGCATATCTGATTGGGAAGTAGATGATAAACACGCTCGTGAAGTAATAGCGAAGGCGCACTCGGCTGGCATTGATATCTCAAAATCCTTGTCTGAAAAGGAATTAGAAACTTTAAGAGAAGCACTTGCAAGCCCGCTTTCTTATAAAGTTCTCAGTGGCTTCCATCTTTTTGGACAGGAGAAGCCGTATTATTGTGCGCCTGCCACTGGGCAGATGATCGCTGATTACTATGATGTAAGCCATACGCAAGATCATATTGCTGGCGAAATGGGAACGACCACCAGCGGTACTTCTATGAGCGGTCAGTTAGACTACTATACAGGTAATCGCCCCGATTGCTTGGACAAATCAGGGTCGTATGATGATTATGATTGCACATGGGTGAAGGCAAAGGACGAAATTGATGCCAACAGACCGTTAAAAAGTGGTGTGCCTGGACATGCCAGAGCATGTGCCGGGTGGTGGTCAGACGGGACCAACTATTTGTACATCTACGATCCTTTGCCTGTCAACCAAGGTGAGATATACTGGGAATCTTGGGGTAGTATAGAGCACACCAATTATATCTATGTACTCGATTAAGATTAAAGTACATAGATATTCTTTTTTTCCCTTTTTATTCATACATTGGGATGAAGAACAATGGATAAAACGAGAAAATATATAATGCCGATTTTGAAATCATTAAGAAGCGTCTTAAAAAAGAAAAATATGTCTGGCTCTCAGAAAAAACAAAAATAATCGGCGGGAGCATTACCGTTGGGATTTCAATTAAATCTCACGAAGAAGAAACCGTTCAGAGACTTAAATCAAGTGGGATACCATTGAAAAGGACGATAACGATGGGAATCTTCTACGGGCCTGAAACACCTCAAAAGGAAAGTGAAAAAATAATGGAACGGTTGGATAATGACGAAAGAATTATTAGCACTCATATAGACTACTTGGAAAGATAACAAAAGGGACTGGGTGAGAAAACTGGCGATAGAAGTATGATGGATAAAGAATAAAAATATAAGATAGAAAGTCCAATAACCTATTCAAAATGACAGACGATAAAATAGCACTTGATAAGCAAATCTTTAGTGCCTTATCATCAGAGATAAGAATCAATATCCTTAAAAAACTCGATTCTAAGCGTAGGACGCTAAAAGAACTATGTGATGAATTAAATCTACCAAAATCAACTATTCGCGAAAATCTAACCGTTTTGGTTGAATCAGATTTGGTAAGAAAAAGGAATATAGGTAATAAATGGGTATACTACGAGCCAACAGAAAAAGGAAGAAGGCTGCTCTATCCACACGAAATGACAAAGATAATAATCCTTCTGTCTTCTGCGGCACTCAGCTTTATTGGTGGAATTATTGAGCTATATTGGTTTATTAAAAGTGCTTTCCCGGAAGAAGTGTTAGAGGGTGGTGTATCACTCTACGAACCAAAATATTTAATCTTCGGCGTGATCTTGATCTTGGTTGGCGTTCTATTTTCCTGCTTGGCTTTCCGCATACGAAAGGTTAAAAAGGAAACGAAGAAAAAGTAATTTCAATCAAAAGAGCAGAAGCAGATGAAAGTAAAGGTTTACAATGCGATAAAGGAAGGTGTATTTGTTTTTAGAACAGGCGCGACAAAAGTCACTTCGCAAACACGCAAACGTTAAATGGATTTTCAAACTTTCACAATCACAACACCTCATACCCCGTATTCCTCTGCGCCACCGGTCTGCCAACCGATTTCACCGCTTTGATAATATCCTCCACCTTTGCCGGTTTGTACTCCTTCCCCGCCGCAGTTACCACGTTCTCCTCAAGTATCGTGCCGCCGAAATCGTTCGCACCGAAAAACAGCGCCAGCTTATCCACCTCAAAATCCTGCGTGAGCCACGAAGCCTGAATGTTCTTCACGGAATGCAGAACAATCCGTGCAATCGCTAACACCTGCAAATATCGCGTTGCCGATACCGGCTCCTTTATAATGTCGTAAAGTTCCGTGTTCTTCGGCTGAAACGTCCACGGTATAAAAGCAGTGAAGCCCCCTGTTTTGTTCTGCAAATCGCGTATCCTGAAAAGATGTTCCAAGATGTCTTCGTTGCGTTCAATATGCCCGAACATCATGGTTGCCGTTGTTTTCATTCCCATTCCGTGTGCAGCCTCCATTACCTCAATCCAGCCGTCAGCGCTGACCTTATTTGGACTGATAACCCTTCGCACGCTATCGCTCAGTATCTCCGCACCGCCGCCCGGCAGAGAATCAAGCCCCGCTTCCCTCAGCCGTTCAAGCGTTTCTCGTATGCTCAGCCCCTCGTTCCGCGCAATGAACTCAATCTCTGGAGGCGATAGACTGTGAAGCTGAACACCTGGAAATTCACGCTTTATCGCCGAAAACAAATCCTCAAACCATTCAATGCCAATTTCCGGGTCGAGTCCACCTTGAATGAGGATTTGTGTCGCACCAACATCAACCGCCTCTTTGATTTTCCTTAAAATCGCTTCCTCACTTAAAACATAACTTTCTTCTTTACTCCTCGCGTAAAAGGCGCAGAATTTGCACCTCGATACGCACCGGTTCGTGTAGCTTATGTTTCTATCAACAACGAATGTCACGAGTTCGCCACACTTCGTTCTCCTTATTTCATCTGCGATTCCGCCAATAACAGGTAAAGGCAGTTCAAATAGATGCAGCGCCTCTTTAAAACTCAAATCCGTGCCTGCCTGATTCTTTTCCACATAAAATTCCTTATATTCAGAGTAATCCGTATTCATAGCACTTCTCCTCGAACAGTTCAAGCCCCCTCCTCTCTTCCGCACCCATCTGATACGTAAGCGTGTTGAAATACTCGCGGAGAAACCCCACGGGCATCCCGAACTTCTTCGCCGCTTCCGCCACAACTACATCGGCATTCCTCTTTCCCCACGCGGTTGATTCCATAACTGCCTTGTTCACCTCGCTCATATCCCGTTCTTTCCACGATACGGCAATTCCAAAAACCATCGGATAGCCCGTTAAGTCACGCCACTCCTCGCCTAAATCCATAACAACCCTGTACTTCATCCTCGCCTTGATTGCTTCGTCACCAATAACGAGTGCATAAGTGCAGTGCTTGAGTAATTCGCTTGCTTTACTTTCATCCACGTGCGCAACCTTGTTTTTCCGTCCTCGCTCACGCAAGATGATTTTAAGTAGATTTACCGATGTTAATGTTTGATTTGTTACTGCAATACATCCACCATCAAGCATTTTCCCTTCCGAAACGAGAATAACGCTCAAAACGCTATTCTTCGATGCGATGCAGAACTCATAGCTTCTTAATTTATCCTTGTTTTTGATATAATAGAACGAAGGCACGGGAGCGAAATCTACTCCTCCTTTTTCAAACTTTTCTACAAGCTTTCTTGGTGATGCTTCTATTACCCTCGCCCCGTTCTGCTCAAGCCAGTAATAGGGTAAGAAGTTATTCACGAACCCGAATTGGCCAATCTTTATCGTTGTGTTCATGTTACTTACGAATACACCTTCAGGATATTGTAAAATGTATCTCGTTCCGCCGGTATCTTGTTAGCGCCATTTATAATGCTCAGAACCTTATTTGTCGAAAGCATAAGCGGTGTTTTAGCTCCTGCTGCATGCGTAACCCGTTCCTCCATAAGTGTTCCGTCTAAATCATTCGCACCGTAATTCAAAGCGACTTGAGCAAGCTTCTCGCCGAGTGCGACCCAGTAAGCCCTTATACTGTCGAAATTTCGCAGAACTATTCGTGAAACCGCAATCGTTTTGAGGATATCCATAGGATTCGTTTTTTCTTCTACAAGCCCCAGCGCATTGAGTTCAGTGTTTTCAGGATAGAAAAGAAGAGGGATGAAGGAGACAAAGCCACCTGTCTGTTCCTGCAACTTCCAGAGCTTGTATAAATGAGCAGCGCGGTGTTCTAACTTTTCAATATGCCCAAAGAGCATCGTGGCATTGCTCTTTATTCCGAGGCGGTGTGCAATCGCCATTATCCGAAGCCATTCCGCCGCTTTTATTTTGTTCGGGCAGATGACTTCCCGTATCTCATTAACCAGAATCTCCGCTCCACCGCCTGGCATTGCTTGCAGTCCCGCATCTCGCAGCCTTGAGAGTACTTCCTCAACGCTCATTCCCTCTACCTGCGCGATGAAGTGAATTTCAGTGGCTGTCAACGCTTTGATGATAACGTGTGGGAATCTCCTCTTTATCTGCCCAAACATCTGCTCGAAGTATTCTATGCCCATCTCTGGATTGAGTGAACCGACAATATGGAGCTCAGTAGCACCTATTTTTACTGCACCCGCAACCTTCTCAAGCACCTCCTCAATGCTCATAAAATAGGCATCGCTATCCGCAGCATTACGGTAAAAGGCGCAAAGGGGACATTTTGAGACGCATATATTCGTGTAGTTTATATGCCGGTTAATGACGAACGTGACGATATTTCCATTCGCCCGATTGATGTAATCAGCAAATGTTCCGAGTTCGTGTGTGTCCCGTTTAAAAAGCTCTTCTATCTTTTTCGGTGTCCATTCATCCATTTTCGACATTTTCTATAATTTACTTCTTTTATTCCACTTGTATATACCTACCCTTTTATGTTCATATTCAATAATGAATATGACATAATCACGGTTCAATCTAAACGGGATATATTATATATACACCCACCTGCACACTCTTTTCTCTATTTTCTCAATCACGATATACAATCCAAATCCAAGCAAAGCCATTGCTACTATCGTGGCATACAAATCAGGATAATTCGCCCGGCTCCATGAATCCATAATCAGGTATCCCAATCCTTTTCTCGTTGCAAACGACTCCACGAAGAACAGTACCGCGATTGAAGTCCCCACGCTTATGCGCATTGCTGTAAGTATTTTCGGAACGCAGGCAGGAAAAATTACGTGCTTATATATGTCTCGTTTACTCGCACTCAGGGAAAGCATTGAATACACATAATTTATGCTTAAATTCCTTGATGCATCCCTCGTAGTTACGAGAATCTGGAAGAAAACGATTATAGCTATCAGTATTATTTTTGATAAATCACCAATACCAAAGAGCAGAATGATTAGAGGAAGTAAAACGATATGAGGAATTGGATAGAGCAAATATACAAAGGGAGCGACAAATTTGTCCACTCCCTCTTCGTGGCTCACTAAACCGATAGGAACTGCCAGAGATGAAGCCAATGCAAGCCCATAAAACACTCGTAGCGCACTGATTGCCAAATGCGATATTAAACTACCCTCTGCCAGCCCCGCTATAAAAGCGAAAAACACGGCTAAAGGTGTTGGCAGAGCTATCGAATCCAGGATGCGTGCCAGCAGATACCATATTGCCAGTATAAAAAATCCCGTAATTAAATAGCTCCTGTATCTACGCTCCGTCTCACCTCTCGGCATTTATCGAAAAACACCTCCTTTGTTCTGTAATTTAAATCACCCATCTCAGCATTATCTATTGCCATTATTACGGTTCCCGGTCTTGAAGAAAGCACGATTATTCTTCTTCCAAGAAATACCGCCTCTTCTATGCTGTGCGTAACGAGCAGCATGGTCATCCTTTTTTCCTTCCATAGCCGCAGCAGGAAATTCTGCAGGCTCTCCCTCGTTAATGCGTCTAAGGACGATAAAGGTTCATCCATGAGCAAAATCTTTGGATTCAAAGCCAATGCCCTCGCAAATGCCACTCTTTGCTGCATACCACTCGAAAGCTGCTTTGGATACCGATTTTCAAATCCTTTTAACCCGAGTTCACGTAGAAGACTCGTAACGATTTCCCTTCGTTCTTTTCTATTAAAACCACGCAATTCCAAACCCAAAGAAGCATTTTCATACACCGTCTTCCAGGGAAACAAGCCATAATTCTGAAACACCAGTGCTACTTCCTTTGACGGCGATGTCACATCCTGCCCTGCAATTACTGCTTTACCCTCCGTTGGCTTCATAATACCTGTTAAAATAAGCAAAAGCGTGGTCTTCCCACATCCCGAAGGCCCTATAACCGAACAACTTTCTCCACTGCGAATTTCAAAATTAACATCACGTAACGCTTCTGTTCCGTCAGGATATCGCTTGGTTATGTCTTTCGCTTTGATCATGCACTTTCATTAATTACATCTTCGTATGAAATGTCCTTCTGCACCAGGTTCTTGTTCCGCATCCAGTTGAGAACTTCTTCGAAGCTATCTCGTGGATAGGGCTGAGGCTTCATGTAGGTCACCATCTTATAACTACTGGCTATCTCTTTTGGAATCTTTGCAACTTCTATGAGTAGTTCTCGATAATTTTCCGGGTTGGTATTTATTCTCTCTACTGCTTCGCTATAAGCATCCAGGAATTTATCTACGCATAATGGATGCACTTTTATGAAATCGCCCCGGAAAGCGATCACCGTTTGACTCACCGTTTCATCGAGCATTGCATCCGAAATAATCAGTTTGGCACCTTTATGGATTGCGTAACTCGCCAGAGGTTCAGGAAGCGTGGCAGCCTCCACCTCATCGGCAAGCAGCATCTGCATCCTTATTGGAACTTTTTTAACTTCTATCTTCTTCGCGTTTACATCACCCAATAAGGCATCCGTTATCCACTCTATAATCGTATTACGGGAAATTGCGATTTCTTTTCCTTCTAAATCCTCTAAAGTGTTCACGTTCGAGTTGGGACGGGCAAGAATAGCAAAGCGCATCTTTTCCGGTGTCTCCTGCAGTTCGAGACTGACGGCTCTGACATCATAGCCCGCATTTCGTAACACCATTATCCCTACCGGGTCGTTCTCACAGGCGTCTATTTCGCCGGCATTTAAAGCACTGTCGCGCTCCATAGCGCTATGGAAAGGCACAACTTCCACGTCTAACCCGCGATTTGCGAATATCCCTTCTCTCGCCGCTACGTAGTAAGGTAAAGTAGCCTCATCTGGCATAACCCCTATCTTTATCTCTATCTTTTCTTCTCCAAATTCCCCTTTTCCTTCCGGCGATAGATAAAAATACGCGGCACAGCCTGCAGCGACAATCAACACTATTGCTATCAAAGCAATTACTTCTTTATTTGGCATGCTCCCAAATTTTCTATTTGACTTATAAATACATACCCTTTTATGTTCATATCCAACAATGAATATAACATATCACAAAAATGTCGAAATACGAATATATCAGGGCTATTCTCGAATACCTGCTCAAAAAGGGACCGTCCAGCAAATATGCCATCTCAAAGGGCACGGCGATACCGTATTCAACCGTTCTACGGAAGCTTCCTGAGATGGAAGTGGCATATACAATCCTGAAGGTTGGTGAAGGTAAGAGGGGCGCTGAGATTTACGTGGCGACGCCCAAGGGTGCGCTTCTCGCATACTTCGGCGGGCACGTGAGGACACCTGAGCTCTTCGTTGCGTTGCCTGCTATTATGAAGCATGTGCGTGTTTCATTGGCGGAATTACCTGCTGTCAGCAATCCATTAGGATTCATCCTTGCGGAACTCCCTTTCAAACTCTCGCGATTGGAAGACCTGAAAGCGGAGGAAGCGGTAAGCATCCTGGGTATGATTCTCATCTGGCGACACGACGAATGGTATCATGAAATAGGGAAAGAAGAACTCAAGCGAGTCTTATCCTGGGTGGAGAACTATCAAATCCTGCGACTCCTGATCGCGGGTTCCGTCAACACACTAAGGAAAATGAGCGAACAGGCGACGAGATTGAGCGAGCTGGCTGATAAGTTCCTTTCGGAAATAGATGAGCTGAGGGGGCGTTGACTTCTTGTCGTATATAAAGCATAACTTCCTTCTATTTAAGACACGGATTTACGCAGATTCATTTAGTTTAACACTGTTGATTTTTATCATCTGTGCTAATTAAGCCCTTTCAGGGCTTGCGGGGAGCGTGGGCAGAGCCCACGAGCGTTAATCTGTGTCAACAATTTATTTTAAAAGAAAGTTTGACCGAACAAAATAGCAAAACTTAAATAGGCTATCTTTAAAATAAAGAGAATACGGGAATAAAATTTGAAAAAGAGAAGATGGAAGAAATAAAGAAAGGCGGAATATTCACCATCCCTGAGTTGCAAAACGTGCGGATAAACATAGGCGAGATAATAGAGGAGGAAGAGGAATGGGAGCCGATGGGCCCGCATCCGATGCCGCGGATAGCCACGCTTCGAGATTGGGACTTCAAGCTGTTGAATCGCTACAAGCCCTTTTACGCGCCGCTATGCGATATGTGCTGCCTTTGCACGTACGGCAAATGCGACCTCACGGGGAATAAAAAAGGTGCATGTGGAATAAGAATGGACGCACAGCAAGGAAGGATTGTGCTTCTCGCCTGTTTAATAGGCTGTAGTGCGCACTGTGCACATGGCAGGCATCTGTTGCACGACATGATAAACAAGTTTGGGCGTGACGTGCCGATAGATTTCGGACCTAAGGTAAATATAGAAGCGCCCTTAACGAGATTGGTATGCGGAATAAAACCGAAGACAATAGGCGATTACGACAAAGTACTCTGTTACGTTGAAGAACAGATAGTTCAACTGGCAGATGCGCTTCACACAGGGCAGGAAGGCTCGTACATGGACTTCGAGTCGAAAGCGCTGCACATGGGTATGCTTGATTCATTGAGCAAGGAAGTTGCGGATATCATTCAGATCGCGTGTTATCACATGCCTTCGGGCTTTGAGGGTGATGGACCTGACGTCCCGCTGGTGGACGTTGGGATAGGAACGATTGACACGAAGAAACCGGTTATTATTGTTATAGGACATAACGTACCGCCGGCTGCAGATATAGGCACGTATTTAATGGAAAACAATCTGGAAGACAAGGTAGAACTCGGTGGAATTTGCTGTACGTCTATTGACACCACGCGAGTGTACAATAAAGCAAAGTTAGTATCCGCACTGGGACGGCAACTGCGAGTGCTGCGGGCGGGCATTGCGGATGTTGTCGTAACGGATGAGCAGTGCATCCGTGCGGACGTATTAGAACTTTGCCAGCACACTCACTCGCCTTTGATTGCGACGAACGACAAGGCAATGCACGGGCTGGTGGATCGCACGGATGACGACCCGGATAAAATAGTGGATGATTTGGTGAGCGGACGTGTGCCGGGAGTTGTAATACTCGAGCCTGACCAGGTGGGCAAGGTTGCGGTCAGGACGGCACTGCAAATGGATAAGAAGCGAAAAGGGTTAAGCTACATTCTCAGCGATGCCGAATTCACACGTTACGTTAATGACTGTATCCAGTGTGGCAGCTGCACACTTGCATGTCCTAACGGTCTCCTTATTGGCGAGGCGAATAAAAGTGCCGCAGCAGGAAACGTAAAACCTCTTGCCGACTTGTTCGACATCTGTGTCGGCTGTGGCAGATGCGAGCAGGTATGCAAGAAGCACATCCCGATTGTGGACGTGGTAACAAAAGCGGCGTATCCACAGGTAAAAGAAGAGAAAGGGCGGATGCGAGTAGGACGAGGACCTGTATGGGACAGTGAGATACGAGAGGTGGGTGCCCCCCTTGTTCTGGGTACTATTCCGGGTATTATCGCACCGATAGGCTGCGGTAATTATCCCAATGGTACGGAGGAGGTGCAGCTTATCGTGAAGGAGTTTGCCGAGCGGAATTATATCGTTACACTGACCGGGTGTATGGCAATTGATTGTGCGCTCTGGAAGGATGAGGAAGGGAAAACGGTGTATGAGCAGCATCATGGCAGGTTCGATGCCGGTGGCGTGCTGAACATAGGCTCGTGCGTCTCCAATGCGCATATACACGGTGCAGCGATAAAAGTAGCGGGCATATTCGCGGGGCGACCGTTGAGAGGCAATTACGAGGAAATATCTGATTACATCTTAAGCCGCGTGGGTGCATGTGGTGTCGCGTGGGGCGCAATGTCACAGAAGGCGGCTTCCATCGCCACGGGCTTTAACCGACTGGGTGTTCCCGCGGTGGTAGGACCTCATGGTGCGAAATACCGTAGAGCGTTTATGGGTCGTCCGGACATAAAAGAAGATTGGACGCTGATAGACGCTACTGATGGTTCGAAGGTTTATGTGGAGCCGGGACCGCAGGATTTGCTCGTAGCCTGTGAAACGGTGGAGGAGGCGATGCCGATGATGGCAAAACTATGCATCCGCCCTTCGGATACTGACCGCGGACGGTCTATAAAACTGACGCACTACATAGACCTCAGCCAGAAGTATCTCAACGCGTATCCACCGGATTGGCATCTGTTCGTGAGAACGGCAAGCGACCTCCCTATTGCCACGCGGAATGCGTTACTGAAGAAGCTGGAGGACGAACAAGGGTGGAAGATAGACTGGAAGACGAAGAAGATAGTAGAAGGTCCGATAAGGGCATACAACCCGTCATTTAATCCGACGAATTTAGAAAGGCTGATAAGGAGGAAGAAGTGAGAAGGATAGTTATGAAGATACAGGAGGAGATAAGATGGTAATGGAAATACCGTTTGACGTGGCGAATCTACCGGGTCCTGAAACAGGAGGGACAGCACCGCCGGAAGTAATAGGGAGTTATATCTCAAGTGCGAAGCGACCTTTGCTCGTTGTTGGCTCGGAGATACTGAGGGACGATTTC
>JAGGZZ010000113.1 GCA_021161765.1 Candidatus Methanophagales archaeon
ATATCCATAGAGCAGCACTGGGTACGGAGGATGGATGGTAAAAAAATAGTAGACAGTGATTTTGGACGAAAGCGTTTTAATTTCCCTTATGATAGGGATAAGGCATTAGCAATGTTTAAATCCATAAAGGAGCTATTAGGAGATGCTTTAGGTGCGGGTGCCGGTGCGGGTGCGGAACTGGAGAAAGAAGTAGAAGAGGAATTTGGTGAAGAACTCGAAGGCCTTGAAGAGGAGTTGTAGTTCAGGTCTAAAACCAAAATCGCACCTGAGGAACGGGCAAATACACCTGAGTGCAAAATGGAAGGTGTAATTCGAAAAAGCACTTTGCTATTTTCTTTTTTCATTGTATATAAAGTATAGCTTCCTTCTATTTAAGACACAGATTTACACTGATTTACGCGGATTTATTTTAGTTTAACCGTGTTGATTCTTATCATCTGTGTTAATCTGCGTTAATCTGTGTCTATAATTTGTTTTTTGTTCCCACAAACTCAACATCGGTAATCGCCTGTTTTGGTTTCATATCTCCTCAGTTATCCGTCATTATTTTCGTATTTCGGTATTTAAAAAAGCTCTTTGCGAACTCTTCTGCTCTATCTGTAAGTTTCACGTTGTAATCCGAAGGTAAGCAGTTTTTATACGGGTATTTTGCAAATCGGTAGTCCATCAGAACAATGATGCAGCGGTCATGCTCGCTTCTTATTCCCCTACCCGCCGCTTGTAGCACCTTTGTAATCGCAGGGTAGTAGTAACCATAAAGCTTTCCCTTTTCAGCCCCGTAGTTCCCCGCGTAATAGCCCTCTATTGTTTTTACCTCCAGCGTAGGCGGACTCAACGGCAGTCCAACCACGATAATCGCCTTTAGCATATTGGATTCATAATCCATACCTTCGGAAAACGAACCGCCCTGCACGGCAAGCAATATCCCCCCGCTATCCTCCCTCAGCAGTTCATACAGCCTGTTCTTCTCTTCCTTTCTCATCTCTCTTCGCTCTACTATCGCCTTTCTCCTTACTTCTTCCGGTAAATATACTGCAATGTCCCTTTGAAGTGCATACGAAGGGAAGAAGACCGCCATGCCTCCCTGAACGTATTCAGCCACTTCTGCTATCTTTTCCGCTATCTTACGGTACATCTCCTCGCCCCTTTTCGTATATTTAGTTGTGAGCCCTCTTGTAACGACAATCAATCGGTTCTCCTCGGGAAACGGCGAGTTATACTCACGCAGAACTATTTCTTTACCTTTGATTCTATCCGAAGATGCGCCTAAAATCTCTGCGTACATCTCTGCCGGGCATAGCGTGCCGCTCATCATTATGGTTGAATGCGCTCCTGCGAATACCGGCTCGCTCACTATAGAAGGGTCAAGCAGCTTGAAGTGCAGGGACGGATTTTCATTGTGCTGTGAAACCGAAAATATCCTCAAGCATTTCTCGCTTGTTCTCCACTCATCGAGGAAATCGGCGATATTGAGCACGTTCCTCTGCAGCGCCTCATCTTTATATTTTGTGTTTTCCGCATCTTCAGAAGTTCCCAGGTGTTCTGCAACGTTTCGAAGCGAGCTTACGAAGTCATCGTAACTTATCGCTTCTATTCTCCGTCGCAACACCTTCTCCATCTCGTCCACCAGAAAAGCCCTGTCCACATTCATTTCTTCCTTTTTGCTTTTTCGCGCTTTCATCGCCAATTTCGCGAAGACTCTTTCCAGTTCCATGAGGTTGCCGTATATCTCGCGATTGGCGTGGCGGAGACCACGTGCAGCTTCGGTTATGGTGCTCATACGCAATTCACTGCTGAGATTGTTCCTTATGCGGTCCGGGAGGTTATGCGCTTCGTCAACGATTACAATGACATCCTCTAACTCCTTCCCTATTTTCTCTAATACCGTTTCTGCAATATCCGATGAAAAGAGGTAATTATAGTCGCAAACGAGCACGTCAGCGGATTCACCCACTTCCAACGCCGCCTTGTAGGGGCATACACCTCTAAAACTGCACCATTCATACAGTTCCTCCACGTGCATTATCTTATCTCGTATGCGCTGCTGCGCTTCGTCATCGCGATTAACGAAATAACGGCATCGCCGGTTCTTCTGCTCGGACCTGCAAAATTCACTGAATAGCGAGTAGAACTCACGGTATATGGACCCCGCTTTTGCCCGTGGGCACATAGATTGCTTAGAAATAATATCAACAACCACAAAATTGAGTTTCGCATGCTCTTTTATCAATCTGAGAGTATCAATCGCGATTTTATGCTGACTGCGCTTGGAAGTGAGGAAAAAGACGGTTTTATCGTTTTGAACGGCGTATTGCAACGCAGGAACAAGAACGGCAACGGTTTTTCCTATCCCGGTAGGTGCATGAGCCACGAGGATGTTTCCTCCCTCGACAGCTTGTTTTACGTCTTCCATAAACTCTCTTTGCCCTTCTCTTATTGACGGGAAAGGAAAAAAGGGAGGTTTATCTTCTTCCATTGCATTAACTAATTAATAGCCAAAAATTATTTTTACTTTTAATCTTAACTTTAAGAGACATATTAATTAGCAGAAACAAGAGGGAAGGGAAGGAGAAGAGGGGGAGAAGGAGATGAAAATGAAAGTACTGGTGTATCCGCCAAATAGTATGATTCTGTCGGATTTAGTGGAGAGGGGAGGGCATGAGTCGTTAGCATTGATGCGTGAAATAGGGGAGCACGTGAGGGATGCGGAAATAGACGCACCACCGATAAACATCACCGAAGAGGATTTGAAAAGGGCGCTGAGATATGTATCTGTGGAAGAACCCGCGGGGTTAAAAGGGAGAATAGGGCTGCTCGCTCCGCTGCTGGAGAAAGCAGAAGCCTCGATAATACTGAGTGATGCACCACCCACTTACGGCTGTATGGGCTGTGCCGTCGCTGACGAATTCTTCAAGTTCTTGATAAGGAAGCGCGAGATACCGACGTTGGAGGTGCGGTATGAAGGAGGAGAAAGGACGGAAGAGATGGTCACAGAGGTAATGACGTTTTTAGCGCAATTATCGAAAGAAGAGAAAAAATAAGGCAAAAATGACGAAAGTTGCACAGATCTCTTGTGGGACGGAATACAGCGGAATTCAATGGATGCTTAACGACATAGCCGAGCGCGTAGGTATTGAACTGGTGTATCCCGAGATGGAATTGTCGAAGATAGGAGAGGCGTGTAGAGAGATTGGATTCGAGGCGGAAAGCCCGTCTCTAAACATCATGATGGCAAGAGCGGTGTCCATGCTGGATGACCCGGCGATAAAGGGCGCTCTGCTGCTTACCTGCTTCAAGTGTTCGGAGGGAACGATAGTAAAAGACATGATAAGGCGGTTCCTGCACGAGAGAACGGACATGCCGGTGATATTATACTCAAACGTGGAGAAGCCGAAGGAGATAGAGCTGTACTCGCGATTGGATGCGCTGAAGACGCTGATAACAAGGAAGACGCTGTTGATGCGTGAGAAGCAAGAAGGAGTTACAATGGGTGTTGATTCAGGCTCCTCTACTACAAAGGTCGTGGTGATGCGAGATAACGAAATAATAGGGAAGGGGTGGCTGCCAACGACAGACCCGGTAAAAAGCGCGGATGACGCGATAGAAGCGGCGTTAAAAGAGGCGGGAATAGAGCGCGTAGACGCGGTTGGCGTGACCGGGCACGGGCGAGAGCTCGTGGGCGAACACTTGAGGGCAGACCTCAATTTAGAGGAGGTGAGCGTGGTATCAAAAGGAGCTGCTTTGCTTTCCAAACGTCATAAAGGCGATGCGACGGTAATAGATATGGGTGGAATGAACAACAAGCTGATTCTGATGCGTGATGGCATAGCAAATACGTTTAATCTGGGCGGTATTTGCGCTGGGTCGTCGGGTAGGTTTCTGGAAATAGCCGCTCGTAGAGTGGATGCCGATATTACCGAGTTGGGGCAGCTTGCGATGGAATCGAAGGAGCGGTACGAGTTACAGAGCTATTGTATGGTCTTTGGGATACAAGCCCTTGTTGTTGCTCTCGCTTCTGGCGTGAAGAGAGAAGACGTAGCGGCTGCTGCGTGCCGCTCCGTTGCAACACAGGTATATGATAATCAGATACATGAGATGGAAATGCGACCGCCGATTATTTTTGTTGGCGGCGTATCGCTGATAGAAGGCGTGAAACGAGAATTTGAGAACATGCTCGGCGTTGAGATAATTGTACCGCCGTATTCGCAGTATGCCGGAGCGGTGGGTATGGCGACGTTGGTGTCGGGGGTTTAAAAGCCCGTTGGAACTTAAGTTTGGATAAGAAATTATTGGTTTTACGGCTGAAACTACACAGTACGTTGGCGATAAAGGTATCGATGTTAACGGGATTTTGGATGCCGGAAGCTTGGCTGATAATAGTTAATGCTTTTAGAATGAAACAAAACCTGTTTTTGCGACAGTAAACGAAAGCAAAGTATATTTGTCAAAAGAGCGTATACACTAATTAGTGTATTTTTGGGGGTTCCCCTGTGAATGCCAGTTGGGATTTACTGGCAACTCACCCAAAGGGGAATTCCCAAATCCTTTGCCCTTTCAATGTAGAGCACTCTTTTAATGTTATACGCCAACACTTTTAACGTGATACTCGTCCATCCATTCAACGGGATTGTCCGAATATGCCTCGAGCGATATTTGCCATGCTGGATATCCCTTCGCCTTCGCCTTCGCCGTAGCATTTGCCTTGAAACAGAGAAATGGCTTTCCCCCCTTGTCCGCTACCGCCTGGCAGTTAACGCGAGAGGAATACGCTTTATCT
Source organism: Candidatus Methanophagales archaeon (assembly GCA_021161765.1). Classification (GTDB taxonomy): domain Archaea; phylum Halobacteriota; class Syntropharchaeia; order Alkanophagales; family Methanospirareceae; genus QEXZ01. Next base: position 4,778 of record JAGGZZ010000113.1, read on the forward strand.
CCCGTAGCCTTGTGAATACGGGGTAAATCTCTGATCAGCCGTTTGAATTCCTTGGCATCCGCACCTTTCCAACCCGTTATCGTTTGACCTGAGGTATGCTTCTATAAATCCGAAGGTTACGCTACTGAAGATTTCTTAGTTTTGGGATGAAGCCGCTTGTAATTATCTTTTCCTTTCTATCTCCACAATTTTCCGCCGGCTTTTGGCTCCCGATACGAATCCAAATCATATTTATTAGGTATTTATGAATGTAATAACTCAAAGAAGACGATCGAATAGGCGAAAAAAGGAATCAAAAGTAAGAGCACATGTTTTTGTGGAGGGGCTGGTTGTAACATCAAAGAGGCGAAGCGAATCTGAGAGGTGGGTCACTTCACAGCTTCATCCTTCCTATATCCACGTATCTAATAATGCTTTCCGCCCCTACTTTTTCTTTAAACGAAAATATCATCCTCTTCTTCACGCCGTGCGCCAGCCGTACTGCCCTTGATAATTCCTGCATTGAAAAAACATGCTCTTCGGGAAGCACGTGAATTAAATACGAAGAATGTTTCTGCTGCTTTGTTTTGTACACCCTGAAATGCGAGCCGAACTTAAATCCGGTCTTCACCACCAGTCCTTTTTTCCTTAAATCCTCGTAAACTGCGTATTTATCCAAATCTGACTCCTGTCCTCTGACTTCTATCTCCAGCAGACCTTTTTTCATCAAATACGCCGCTTCAACCAACGAAAGTATCAGCCTCTTTTCTTTCGTTAATTTACCATAGAAATCGTCTCTGTAGAGGTTCTCAGCCAAATCAGCATCCCACAGGACTATTCGGTCACCGAGCAAAGTCGTTTTCGCTTTTCTTTTCTTGCTTTCCCTTCTATCTTTCTCCGGTTCAACGGATTCGAAATTTGCTTCCTGCACTTCATAGTACGTGATGTCGCTTTCTTCATCTACAACAGCAATAATCGGCTCTTTTCTCATGTTACGAGCCGAAATGAGTAGTGCAGCTAAATCATTCAGCGATAAAAAATCGCTTTCCGAGAAGATACGGATGAAATGCCTTGCTGGCTTCTCACCCGGCTTAGCGCCACGCGGGTAAAGCCAGAAATCAACTCCACCTGGCTGCACGGCATAGCCCCGCTCCTTCAAATCGGTGTAGATGAGATAACGCAACGCGAACTTTGGTGAGGCGTCTAATGCATGCTCTAAAAACACGTTGAGGTTCAGCTCCTTTCCTGCTCCGTCTTTTATTTGTATCTTTCCCGTTTCGAGCAAAAAAGCCGCTTCTTCCAGCGATAGCTCTATCGTCCCTTTTTTCCTGCCATATCCTTTTGCAAGGATGTCTGTTTCTGCTTCTGTTTCTGCTTCTGACCCTGCCACTACAACCTTTCCGTCTGAAAGTACTGCTTGCATCGCACTTTTCTTATTTAAATTTAAGTAAAGAAATAGGAGATTAGTCATGGGCAAATTAAAATAAAATGAATAGCAAAGAGTACGAGATAGAATACTTCAAGGAGGAAGGATTCATAAGGAAGAAATGCAAAAAGTGCGACTCGCACTTCTGGACTCGCGACAAAGATAGAGATATATGTGGCGACGCACCCTGTGAAATTTATTCGTTTATAGGCAGGCCTATTTTCGAAGAGCGAAGCGTGGAAGAGGTGAGAGAAGCTTTTCTATCTTTCTTTGAGCATTGCTCACATAAGCACACGAGAATGAAGCGGTATCCAGTTGTAGCACGGTGGCGAGACGATATTTACCTTAACATCGCATCAATCGCAAATTTTCAACCGCTTGTGACATCCGGCAAAGTCGCACCGCCTGCAAATCCGCTCGTCATCTCGCAACCCTGCATAAGACTCGAAGACCTCGAATCCATCGGAAAAACAGGTCGCCACTTAACCATGTTCGAGATGATGGGGCATCATGCCTTCAATAAGAGAGGCGAGGAGGAAATATACTGGAAGAACGAGACCGTGAAGTATTGCGATGAATTTCTGCGGCAACTTGGTGTGGATATGAACAGCATAACGTATAAGGAAGCGCCGTGGGTGGGCGGCGGCAATGCGGGACCCTGCCTTGAAGTCATCACAAACGGCTTAGAACTCGCTACGCTTGTTTTTATGGACCTCAAACTTTCCCCGCGTGGTAATGGAGAGATAAGCCTGAACGGGCAGCGCTATAATAAAATGGACACGTACATCGTGGATACGGGCTACGGCCTGGAACGATTTGTATGGGCTTCCAAAGGCACTCCCACCGTCTATGATGCAATATTCCCCGGCATAATAGCGGAACTGGTAGATGCAGCAGGAATCGAGCATCCAATGGAGAAACATAGCGATACGATGGCGAAAATAGCGAGCTTATCGGGAACTATGAGCAGCGGAGAAATAGCAAAGAGGCTGAATATTACACCTGAATTTATCAAGAATATCCTCAAGCCGATGGAATCAATCTATGCGGTTGCAGACCATAGCAAATGCCTGGCGTTCATGCTTGCCGATGGTATCGTGCCTTCTAATGCAAAAGAGGGATACCTGGTAAGACTGGTTTTGAGGAGGGCTTTCAGGATGTTAAAAGCGCTGGGTATAGAAATGCCATTGGAGGACATAATACTCACACAAATAAAAACACTCCGGCGTTCTTTCCCGGAATTGCAGAATGCTGGGGATAGGGTGGTTGAAATAGTGTCGCTGGAGCACAGGAGATATGGTGAAACACTTTCGAAAGGCGAGCGAATAGTAAGGCAGAAGGCACGGGAATGGAAACAAAAAGGCGAGCAGAAAATACCTCTCGATACGTTAATTAATCTATACGATACATACGGACTACCGCCGGAGTTTGTAAAAGAGGTAGCCACCGAGCAGGAATCAGGCATGGATGTGCAAGTAGATATCCCGGAAAATTTTTATTCGCTCGTTGCAAGTATGCACAGCGGGGAGGAGAAGAAGGGGAATGAGGAACCCTTTGCAGAAAAAATGGAAGAAAAAACGAAGACCATTCCCGCGACCAAAAAATTGTATTACGAAGAACCTTCGGCAGTGGAGTTCAAAGCGACGGTTCTGGATGTGATTTGTGGGGCTCTGCCTCACGACCCCGCAAGCCCTGTAAAGGCTTATGATTCGGTCGTATTAGACAGGACGCTGTTTTTTCCCGAAGGTGGCGGTCAACCTGCTGATACGGGCATTTTAACGATTAAAGACGAGAGCAGGGCATTGAACGTGGTGGACGTGCAGGAAGTGGACGGCGTTATTCTTCATAAAATAGAGAACGGCGGGATAAGCAAAGGCGCAGTGGTATCCGGCCACATAGACACAGAGAGACGAATCGCTCACACGAGACACCACTCGGCAACGCATATTGTAGTATGCGCAGCGAGGAAAGTGCTGGGAGGACATGTATGGCAAGCAGGAGCGCAGAAAGGCGAAAAGCGTGCGAGAATTGACATCACGCATTTCAAGAGAATCTCAGATATTGAGCGAAGAGAGATAGAGGTGCTTGCAAACAGGATGGTAATGGAAAACAAGGACATAATAGCGAGATTTGAGGACAGAAACGAAGCTGAGCGGAAATACGGATTCGGTATTTATCAGGGCGGCGTTCCACCAGGCGAGAAAATACGCATCGTGCGTATAGGCGCGGATGAGGACGTGCAGGCATGTGCAGGAACGCACTGTTCAAAGACGGGCGAGGTCGGTCCGATAAAAATACTGCGCACTGAACGGATACAGGACGGTATCGAACGAATAGAGTATTCAGCAGGGGAGGCGGCAGTTGAGGCGATGCAGGCGCGTGAAGAGCTGATAAGGAAATCGGCATCCACGTTAAAAGTGCCCTACGAGAAGCTGCCTGTTGCGGTTGAACGGTTCTTCGATGAGTGGAAACAGTTACGGAAGGAGAACGAGAGATTGAGAACCGAAATTGCCGAGCTGCGAATAGGGTCGTTGAAGGAACACGCAAAAGAGATAAGCGGTGTACGAGTAATTGCAGCGGTGATACCCGATGCAGATACGAAAGAGATGATGAAAATAGCATCACCGCTCTCGAAAGATAACTTTTTAACAATATTAATAGGCAAAAGAGAAAAACACGCGGCTGTCGTTGCCTCCGTCCCGGCCTATCTAAAGGATGAGATAGATGCATCGGTATTAGTAAAACAGGTTTGTGAAGTGCTTGGGGGCAGTGGTGGTGGCAAAGCAGAAATCGCACAGGGTGGTGGTGAGCGCGTGGAAAAGGTGGAAGAAGCGATGAAAGAAGGGTTGAGGATGTTGGAAAAGAAGCTCAGAAACAGGATGAAGTAAAAATGCCCGAGGAAGTAAGAATAGAAAAGCCAAGTGCTGAGTTGTATAAAGGAAAAAGGAAATAAGATATATCATGAAGCAATTCATGTCGCTGGTGATGAAGGGATGAAAGTGATAGAAAAGGTGAACGAAAAGAGTTATAAATTGGTAAAGAGCTACTGTGAAAAAGGAGCAGAGCTACAACCATTAGAGGATAGAGAACTGTTCTACGAATTCATGGATTGGAAAAGATGTTTGATAATATTTCTCGTGCATCCTCCTGCTTTAGCCGACATTCAACAATGGATTCGTGAGCAGTTAAGAGGGAGGGAAGAGAGAGAATCTTGAATATTGTAGATTAACACACAAAAAGATAATAAAAAAGGAGACGAAGCGTGTATCTGATAATAGTGGGGTTAGGGGGAATAGGAAGGAATCTGGTGGACATTGCCACGAAGAACAAGAATGACGTGGTTGTCATAGACCAGGATGAGAAAAGGTGCGGGGAGATAGCGAGTAAATACGATGTTTTAATGATTGCCGGTGACGCAACAGAGAAATCAACCCTGGAGGAGGCAGAAGCAAGCAGAGCAAACGCACTGATCGCCACGACCTCTGACGACGCTGCTAATTTGATGATGTGTCTGACGGCAAAAGGACTGGGCACAAAAAGAACCGTTGCAGTGGTGAATCAGGAAGAGCATGTGGAGATGTTCAAGGAAGCGGACATCTTTCTGTTTGAAAATCCTGACATGACCGTTGCGAATCATCTGTATTTTTCGGTGAAACGGCCGAGGATAAAAGATTTTCTTACCGTAAGTGGAGGAAAAGCGGAGATATTCGAGGTCATTGTGTCTGGTAAATCGCGTGTCGTGGGGAAGAAGCTGTCGAAGTTGCGTTTAAAAGACGGGATAATCGTGGCGATAGAGCGAAATGGAGATATAATACTGCCAAAAGGCGATACGGCCGTCGAAATGCATGACCTCATAACCATATTTGCGAAGGCGAAAGAAGTGGAGAGGATAAGTTCGCTTTTTGCACCGTGAAATGGAATGTGCTCAATAAAGAGTGAGAAATCCTAAATCCTAAGCACCAAATCCTAAACAATATCAAAATCCAAAATCGCAAAAGGAAGGTCTGTTTTGAATTTTGAGTTTAGATATTGGAGTTTGTTTAGACCGGGGCTCTGCCCCGGTAACCCCGCAAGCCCAGTAGGGGCTTATTTAGAGTTTCGTGCTTAGAATTTATACCA
>JAGGZZ010000087.1 GCA_021161765.1 Candidatus Methanophagales archaeon
TAATGCACTTAAAGAGTATTGTGATAAGATAAATCAGTCAAATCTGGAAATTAGCGAAGCAAATTTGATCAAACTTTCTTAAAGTTTGATGGTTCAAGGATAAGGTTCTGCGGTTTGAATTCGAGAGTGAGGGCGAGTTCAAAAAGTAAAAATCTTTTTTGTAGGCTGGATAAATGGATGCAACAATTGATGTACAGCTAAAGAAAAATTGGAAAAAAGGGGATTTAGGGTAACTACGATCCTTATGTCACTTGATTTGGGTCGTGATTTATGGCGCATGGAAGAATTCAGCTATTCAGATAGACATTCTGAGGAGATGCCCACACCATACGGCACAATTGACGGTATTGAAATTTATCATAGCAGGAAACTCCCTAAAGGAGTTGCTATCATCTTTGATAAAACTCATATTGGTACTTTAGAGATACAGGAGGAATTAAGTCCTATAATAACGACCGATTTCGATAAAGAAGGAATTATTAAAAAGAAATTAAAAACGGAAAAATTAGGGAAGAACAAAGAAACGAACGATTGAAAGAATTGGATGAGAAAGTAAATATCAAAGCTCTTGAGAAAGTTAAATTTGACTTTGGAAGTCATAAGGCTGGACTTGTGCTTTTTATCAAATCCACAGAATCTTTATAGTTGAAGTCTAAAGGAAGCAATTGAAGCACATCTTGAGGCTTTTGCAGAAGAAGAGAAGCTGCCCGTTACCCGATTCGCAGGTGTTCAAGAGATAGAAGTGGAAGTGTAGATGTAGTTACTCTCGTTTCGGGATAAAATGTAAACGTCCTTCTTATATACTCTAAATTTTGAACAGAAGTATATAAATGGCAGTTTTGAAAAAGATACACGAGTTTGGAAAAAGGAATAGAATAGAATTCACGCACCATGTTCGTTTGAGGATGTACGAAAGGGGGATTAGTGCTGAGGACATACGAGAATGCCTGCTCAAGGGAAGAATAATGGAAAGACATCCAAATGGTAGACCTTATCCAAGTTATCTTCTCTTTCTTGAGGATAAATATCTGTATGCTGTTTGTGCCGTGGCAGAGAAGAAGATATATGGCTGGGAGAGGAGTTATTAGTTATTGAAAACGTCCATGCAAAGGTTTGCGATAAATGTGGCGAGAAAATAGTGAGTTATGACAAAATGCAGAGAATAGACAGAGTTATAAGCGAATTTTATCGTGGAAAGGTGGACTTAAAACGAATCACAGCGTATGTAACGTCTATATAAGAAGTACTTCTCAGACAACGCCAAACGTTCATCGGTAGAATCAGCACGACCTAAATATTGGTTTGATGTCTCTTATTGCAATTATTACAAATAAACAATAAAATAGAGGAAACATTTTTGAAGCACCAAAAGAAATGTCTTTCAGAATACGTTGGAAGTGAACTATCCCTGAAGAGAGGTAAAACCCGCCTGAGAGCAGATGTGCTCGATGTGTCAAAAGCATTGAAACAAGCTGTGGATACCGCACAGTTAACACTTTGGGATTTCCTCTACGAGTTAGGAAAAAGGAAAGTCAGCTACACAAATATCACCGTGGATGATTTACGAGAGGAACTTGGCAAAATATGATCGTTTCTGATTACTATTTGGACTATAAACTAATCAAATCCAAATCTGAGAACACTTTGAGCATCTTTAGGGGGCACAATCTAACTTTCTAGTGATAGAATCACGAACGGTTTTCCATATCCAGAAACTTTTTGGAAGAGAATCATTGATGCAGCAAATAATCCTGTTCCTAACACAACTCGTGGTCTGCAACCGGGATCAATCTTTTGCATATTTATGCCCGTTCTTTAGACCAGCCATACACAAGTATCCTGAAAATGCATGAAATACGATTCCAGCCGAAATGAAACCGAAAAAATTATATCCTGTGCTGTACAACAGTTTTATGGTGAAGAAAATGGGCATGAATATGGCAATAGAAGGAATAGAGGACAAAGGGGCATTATTAGGAATTTGAACCATTTGAGGTAGAGGTTTGCTATGCTTTTGGATGGGAAGTTGGTGTGGAATCACTTTATGATAGCTTACAAGGTGCAAAAGCGATGAAAACGAGGGGTGCAGTAGGTGAAAAGTTAAAATATCACTAGATCTTTAGATAGTACCCTCCCCTGCAATCCTCGCGCGCACCGCAGCCACGATCACGGGCAATGCGATGGTAGCATCACAATAAACCGTAACTGCTTTCGCTTTCGCTCCTACTTTACCCCATGATTTCGCTTCTTCTAACGTTGCACCACTCAAGCCGCCGTTCTCTGGCGTATCGGTAGTTATTTGAATAGCGTAATCGAAACCCTCTTGCTCGCGTGGCGCAATCAACGCAGTCTGGAATATGAAGTTCTTTGGCACACCGCCACCGAGTATTATCGCACCCGTGCGCTTCGCATCGCAGAAAATATCCACCAACTCTTTCATATCGCTGAACGCATCCACCTTCAATGGACTCGTTTGTTTATATATCCATGCGTGTAGCCCAATCATAGAATCAGCAATTGCGGGGCAAAATACGGGAACGTCGCTATCCACTGCGGCTCTCAGTATAGAATCGCGGTCCGAAAGGTTTTCTCCTATCGCTTTTGTCAGCTCTCTTATGCTGTAACTGCAACCCCCATCATGGTTCTCGCAATCGAGCGTATCAAAAACCGTTCTTAAAAAAACCTCTAACCTTGCGAATGCCTCATCATGCACTATCACGTCGTATATTCGATCCAACCCCTGCTCTCTTAACCGTATATCGTCTATCGGTGTTGGTGTCTCCGTTTCCGTCTCAGATACCATCTCGTCATTCGTCTCTGCACTTGCAGCCAGACCTGAGCCTTCCACGTCTATTTTATAGTGATGGTCACCAAGAGCTTCTATAATGTCGTGCACGAGGTTCGCACCGGTTGTTACCACCACGTCCACCTCTTGCTCTCTTACCATCTCTGCTATCACATTTCGCATTCCTGCAGGAACCAGAGCACCGGCAATACCGATGAATTTTGTCGTTTCCTCCGTCTGCATTTCTTCGTATATATCCGCTGCTATTGCTAATCTGCCGGCACCGAATGCGCAGCCTCTAAACGCTCTTACGAGGTCATCTACACTCGTATAAGCCCTTACAGGGCTTTCGGGGTCGTGGGGCAGAGCCCCACACTTACCTATTCTAACGCCTTTCACTTCTTTTAATTGCATTTCCTTTAAACTTACCATCGTCACACACTTTTATTTATAACAGAGATAAATAAATAATCTCAGGGGCTGTAAGGTAGCCAGGCTATCCTCCCAGCTCGGGGAGCTGGTAACCGGAGTTCAAATCTCCGCGGCCCCATCCCCTGTTGGGAAATACCAAATCCTAAAAAGAGAAAGTGTTGCGAGGTGAAATATAAGCGATGGCTGTATCGAAATACGCGTATGTATATGCGAGGATAAGGGCGAGGATGAGCGAACTTATGGACGAGAGGAAGCTAAGAGAACTCGTAGATACTCGCAATGAAGATTTCTTGTCTTCACTAATGGATACCACTGCGGCATATAAAGATAAATTAACAAAAGCGGCTTTGGTAGGTGTAGAAGCAAGAAAAATAGAGATAACGCTGAAGGAAGACCTGATTGACCAGTATTTAATGGTGATAAAATCAACGGAAGGTGCGATACAGGATGTTTTTGTGGAACTCCTCAGACGATTGGAGGTAAAGAATCTGAAAGCAGTTATCCGAGCTAAAGCCGCGGAAGTCCATGAAATTGGAACAGGAACAAGCACCGCAGAAGCCCCTATGTTTTTCCCGGTTGAAGATTTCTTCAAACGAAGAATAAGCAGGTTGACCGAGGCTGACTCGATAGAAAACGTAATAAAACAGTCAGAGAATCCATATAAGCGTGTTTTAGAAGATGCGTTACCGGAATATGAAAAAAGCAAGCGGGTATTAGTCCTTGAGGATGCCCTTGATGAGGAAATATCGGGTGCTATACGAGAAAAGGTAGAACGGCTGAGCAGAGCGGATAAGGAAATAGCAAGAAGAATTGTTGGGACTGAGTTTGACCTTACGAATCTCATGATTTTGCTGCGCTGCAAATCCGAAGGGATTGCGGAAGAGGAGATAAGGAAATATCTTTTGCCCGGTGGATTTAGTTTTGATTTTAATCTCGATGCCGGTGCGATGAATGACCCGATTTCCGCGGAGAACGTGAGCAGTGCCGTTCAGTTGATGCCCGTTTCAGCATATAGGGAGGTGTTAACCAGGGCTTTATCGTCTTATGAAGCGGAGAAATCACTCGTTCCTCTTGAAAACGCCCTCGCACAATATTTCTTCGCGACGATAAAAAACACACTGCGGGGTTATCCTATTAATATTGGCACGATTATCGGTTTTCTTTACCTCAAAGAAATAGAAATACGGAATCTCTGCACCATTGCCGTCTGCAAAGAGAACGAGGTACCTGCAGAGGAGACGATGAAGATGGTCATGCTGTGAACCCCCGCACCTTTTATAACCCACGAGAGAGTAATACATGACTTTAAAATGTGTTTTTCTTTTCCGTAAACGCTTTTCTTTTTCTTAAAAGAAAAGGGTTTATTGGAGAACTTGCACACCCTTTACACTCTCTATCCGTCCTATCTCCGCTATTAACTCCCCTGGTATGCCCCTATCGGTAATAATTGTGAGTCTTGGGTCGTCCACGAGATAGGGGTCATCGCTAACTGCTTGTCTTATGCCAAACCCCCGCTTTGCTATCACCGTAGCAACTTCGCCAAGTATCCCCTTTTCTTTTGCGTTCCTGGGATGTATTATAATCACCGTGAGCCCCAACAAAGGAGCGATGTCAGCAAGAAAGGCAATCGAATGAATATTCCCAAATATCTCTTTTAACTCCGGCTGATTTAAAATTCGCCTCACGGTCATATCCACCACCCGCCTGTCTACGCCTGCCTCGTTTGCTATCTGTGCATGGGGTATCTTAATCGCGCCAGATACCACTCTCCCTTCCGGACTTACCTGAAGACCCCGTTCCAATAATAACTCTACAACTTTCTTTTGCGATGGAAACCTCTCAAACTTCTCTACTACCTCTCTCCACATCGTTTTATATAACCACCAGATTTTTCTATTCTCTGATTTCTGGTCTGGGGGTCTATCTTGTGAAATCTCGTGGTTTTTTATCTTACCTGTACCCCCTTTTCACTATCGCCTCTCTCGTTTCGTTTAATCCTCTTGTTGCCGCATCTACCTTATTTCGCACTTCTTCTTCCACGGATTGCAAACTCACGCGTAAAGACCGCTCCTTCTCATTTATTGCCTCTTCCATTCTTCTTAACCGCTCACCCACGCTTAAAAACAGTATGGCTAACATCCCGATTAATATCACTGCTGACATTACAATCACTGGGTCCTCCTTGGGACTATCCCCGTATACTAACTTGTACACCAGCACAAAGGCAGAAAAGACCATCACAACCGAAAATATTATGTCTCTTGTTTCCATATTCCAACACCTCTCTTCTTCTTTTCCTCCTTATTTTTTATTCTTGGATTCATAGCATAATAATATAACCCTTTCCCTATTTAAATATATAGCTCCAGGATTACACAGATTTTCACGAGAAAACAGAAGATAGATTATAGGCTCAGATTAACACGGACAAGACGAAAAGAGCAATGCTGTTAAAAATAGTCCATCAAAAGAACTTATTGTTTTTCTTTTAGCACCGATTTTCTTTTTTACAGAGGCTGTCCAACAATTATCCAGCAACAGATAATAACCCCTGCGCACATATAAAAACCAATCCCTCTTCCCATGGTTTCACTCAAAACTCTTTTAGGGCTGAGAACTTACAGGCGATCATCCTTCCACGCAAGATCTTTAGCCTGGACATCATCATGTATATCGGAACTCTGAGATACGAAGAGCACAAGACCTACGAAGAAATAAGAGAGGCTTTGGGGAAGAAAAGGATTAGAATAAGCATGGGTGAGCTAACAAACCTGACGATGTCTTTTGAATCATTGATTAAGGGCTGGCATGAGGAGCATGTTCAGGAGATAAAGGAAAAGCTTGGCGAATATGTGTTGTGCATCGATGGAACATACTCCTATAAGGGCAAAACCCTTTATATTTTCCGTAGTTACGTGGAAAGGCTCAATACATCGGAAAGTCTTTTGATGTCATATCCATTTACGCATCCATTGTGATGCATTATCATGGATTTTCACCTGCATAATTTGTGTAATGCGAATTACAAAAGAAGTGAAAATAGGGGGTTATTAAACCGATTTTAGAGCAGATTTTTTTTCGGTATCCCTAAATCATCGTGTTTCTGTAACACAGATTTACTATCACAAACAATCATAATTTTCCGCTGCTTTCTTTTTTCCTCGGGCAGAATAATTATCTATGCATTTTATACCCGTAGCTAACTCGCGCATACCCTTTTTGACCGTTGCCCTGCCCCACCCAAATA
>JAGGZZ010000249.1 GCA_021161765.1 Candidatus Methanophagales archaeon
CCTTATGAAAAAATAAAATGGATGAATTTATTCGTAAGAAAGATATAGAAAATTTAGAAGAGATGCTTCAGGAGTCATTAATTGAACAACGAAGCACCAGAAGCGAGATTAGCGAAAAGATAAATGGAAGTACTTCGCAGATTACTGCGGTAATATTTTCAGAAAGTAGAAACATAAGGCAAGAAATAGGGTATCAAACTATGATGCTAAAAATATTAGAGGATAATCTAAGCGAAATACAATTTGACGAAGAAACAGAAATTTCTTCCAAGATTCAAGTAAGCGTTGGAGCGGAGATTTTCGGAACGGGGGCAAAGTGGATCTTGGATATCGATGTTGCAAAAGCGAGTTATTCTAATTTGCTTCGAGCCGTACAACAAGCTCCTGTATCAGAGAAAATAAAAGAAAAAGTACGGTCAAAATTAAGTAAAGTCACATAGGTGAAATGGTAAGTATGCAATCACCAATCAGGAACCGGAAATACGCAACAGAAATAACCCCGGATAATGACGGTGAAACCGTGTGCATAGCGGGTTGGGTGCACGAGAAACGAGACTTAGGCGGTGTCTTTTTCCTTATCGTGCGAGACCTCAGCGGTTTCGCTCAGGTTACGCTGAACCGTAAAAAGACCGAAAAGGACCTGTTTGCACGCGTGAAAAAAGTGCCTCGCGAATCGGTAGTAGCGATAGAAGGCAAAGTAAAAAGCGAGTCCAAGGCGCCGAATGGATACGAGATAATACCCGAACGAATGGAAGTGCTAAGTGAGGCGTCGCAGGTTTTACCGCTGGACACCACGGAAAAGGTTGGTGCGGAACTGGACACGAGGTTAGATGCCCGATTCATGGACCTGCGAATCGAGAGAACAAAGCAGATATTTATCATTCGCAGCCGTGTTCTCAAGGCGATACGGGAGTTCCTCGATGAACGCGGATTTATAGAAATAAACACGCCAAAGATAGTGAGTGCCGCAACGGAAGGCGGCACGGCATTATTCCCTATTTCTTATTTCGAGCGAGAAGCGTTCTTAAATCAGAGTCCACAGCTTTATAAACAGATGCTCATGGCTTCTGGGTTTGACCGCGTGTACGAAATAGCGCCGATATTCCGCGCGGAGGAGCACGACACCACGAAACATCTTAACGAAGCAACTTCGGTGGATATAGAAGTCGCTTTTGTATCGGATAAGGAGGTAATGGCGATATTAGAGGAGCTTATTGCGTTTGTATATGCAAAAGTAAGGGGATATCCAGGCTTAGCGAAGTTGAATTTAAACTTGGAAGTCCCGAAAATACCGTTCAGGCGTATAACGTATGAAGAAGCGATAGAAGCGGTTTCTGAAGCGGGTGAGGAGATAGAATGGGGTGAAGACCTCGGCACTTCTGCTGAACGTACCCTGGGTGCGATGATAGGCGAGCTTTATTTCATCACGGACTGGCCCTGTGCGATAAAGCCGTTTTATGCGCAGCCTGCTGATGCGGAAGCGAAAAGTAAAGACAGGGATACTTGCAATGCGTTTGACCTGATGCATCCACGAGTAGAGCTCGCTTCGGGTTCGCAGCGTGTTCATTCTTACGAGCTGCTGAAGCGGAACATCGAATCAAAAGGACTGAGTGCAGATAGTTTCGAGTTTTATCTCGATACTTTTCGGTTTGGTATGCCGCCGCATGCGGGCTGGGGACTGGGCATAGATAGGTTGCTGATGAGCATGCTGGAGATAGAAAACATAAGAGAAGTGGTGCTTTTCCCGCGTGATAGGCGACGGTTGGCACCGTAACATTCACCGCAGAGCACATAGAGAACGCAGAGACACCAGAAAATAAATTATGGACACAGATTAACGCAGATTAACACAGATAGATGATAAAAATCAGCAATGTTAAAGTCAAATAAACCTGTGCCGTGTAAATCCTTGTCTTAAATAGGAAAATATCATATGTTATATCCTGATATTACGAGTTTTATAGACTACAACATTTTTTTCTCTGATAAATTGCAATCTATAGAGCGTTAAAGCGATATCAAAACGGTCATTGTTAATTTATATCGAATATATGGCTATTCAACCTGATTATCATACGCACAGGGCATACGTATGTCTGACTGTAGAAGTCAATTGCTATTGAGATTTTGACAAATAGAGTTATATAATAGGAAAGTACTATGGTATTTATGAGGGAACAATATGGGCGAGATAATGGCGAATTGCTGGTGTTTTATGAATGATGCAGGCGTTTGTCGAAGTGTTTGGGCGGTCTGTGTTAAGTGTTATGAACTAGGATTTGAACGAGATGATTACTGGGTTCAAATCGTTCCAAATATTTATACATTTAATGAGTTGATTAACATATTGAAAAAGGATAAAATCATTGTAACCTGCAAGCAAGCTGAACATCAGATTATCATCGAAAGGCTTTGGTTTGCGAAAAAAGGATTGAAAGAACCACGAAGTTAGGTAGTCATTCTCAATAAATCGGTCATCCCAAAATACGACTAAGTGGATTAGATCATTGGTTTCGGAGTACGAGCAATCAATTGCATATAACGTTTCCAGCATATACGACGTTTTGCGATAGCAAAATGCCCCGAAGGGCAAGGACGAAGTCCGAAGCGTATATGCTGTGTTATCTGATATAGTGGCAATTAATTATTTTGAATTATTAAATATAAATTCTATTGCTCCTGGTTTACCACCCGGAGCATTTAATGTAAAACCATAAGGAAAACCTTTAAACC
>JAGGZZ010000024.1 GCA_021161765.1 Candidatus Methanophagales archaeon
GGTACATGGAGTGGCCTGCTGCGAAGGGGAATTTACGGATTTTTCGGTTTATTAAAATGGCGATAGCAGAATATTTACGAGGTGGGTGGTAACAGTAACACCGAAAAGCTTTTTATATAATAAAATGGATGGTAAATAGGTTGATAAAAATGCCTGAATACCTAATATTGACAAGAATAGAAGAATTAAAAGAAGGGGGCTATCTCGCGAAGAGCGATGATATTCAAGGGCTTATCGCACAGGGAAGAACGATAGCAGAGACGATAGAGATTGCACAAGACGTTGCGAGAAAACTTATCGAGTCTTATATCGAGCATGGCGATCCCTTGCCTTTGAATTAGAGCAAATAAATTTATAAAAATCGTCCACCCAGCCAGTCCAACAACAAAAGAAAAAGAAAATATTTCTTAAGACAGGGATTAACGCAGATTAACGCAGACAGACGGTAAGAATCAACACGGTTAAACTAAAACAAATCTGCGTAAATCAGTGTAAATCTGTGTCTTAAATAGAATATTCCCCCTATTCCCTATTGGCTATTGACTATTGGCTATACCCTACTCGCAGCAAAATCAGCAATGAGCAGCAGTTTGGCTTTTGCTTCCGATTCTTTAAGTCCCGCAATACAACTTTTTGCACGCATCACGAAATCGTTAGATAACTGGATTGCATAGTCTATCGAGCCGGAATTTACGAAAATCTCCCTTACTCGGTCAATGTCGGAATTGAGGATGTCCCTTTTCTTTGACATAAGCTCCGCTAAATACGCCTTCTCGGAAGGTTTTGAATGGTTTAACGCATGAATGATGAGAATGGTTCGCTCACCGTTTTTAATGTCCAACCCCACGGGCTTTCCCGTTTTCGCAGGGTCGCCGCAGACGTCTAACACGTCATCCTGTATCTGGTATGCAATGCCCAAATTTTCGCCATACCCACGCAGATTCGCAATTTCTGTCTCGCTTCCACCGCCAAGTAGCGCACCAGAGGCGGCACACACCGTAAATATAGACGCCGTTTTCAGCGCTGCTATCTCTAAATATGTCTGTTCGGTTACTTCTTTTATGCCGCTTAATCGTAACGAGAACTCCAGATACTGTCCCATAGCGATGTCGGAAATAGTACTCGAAACCAAACCCATGACTTCGGGAACGCCGCATCGGGCAAGCATCTCGCAGGAAAAAGCGAACAAAAAATCACCGATGACTATCGCTCTTTTTTCACCATACCTCGCGGGATTGGAAGGGTTTTTCCTGCGTATGGAATTCTCATCTATAATGTCATCGTGAACCAGAGAAGCATTGTGGATGAGTTCGATAGCCACGGCGGTGTATAACGCCTTGTCCCGTGAACCGCCAACCGCCTCTGCTGATAGGAGACAGACGATAGGACGAAGTCGCTTCCCTCCCGTATCGCGTATATAGTTCAGCACATGGTATAAAATCTTGTTTGTGCATCCCTGCATCTTCTGCTCGATAACTTCAGATAACTTGCGATTGAAGTACTGCACTTCCTCTTGAATCTGTCTTTCGTCCATTTCGGCTACTCAATAGTTTCTATGGATTCGCTTTATAAAATACCACCCTATTTTGATGAAAATACAAATTTCGCCTTTTCCAAAGCCTCAAGCATGATTTTTGACGACCCGTGCTCGATTTGTATCTCCAGCCCGAATGCCCTGGCGAAGTTTTTAACCGTTTCCGTGTATTTCTCATCTCGCTCGTCTGCTTCGGAATGGCATATCTTCACTACCTTTCGGTAGTGGTTCTTCATGAGTTTTATTATTCTCGGTGTGTCCGCAGCAGCACTTCTGGTCATCTGCCCTGCTATGATATTTATAGATGATTCTAAAATTACCTGTGGCTCCTGTATGATTGATGCTCCTGCAGGAGTCATGAAAAACGTCCCGGGCTCCTCGCGGAGCAATTCCTGAACCTTTTCTCTACCAAGTGCAATCTCGATGCAATTGTTCAGTATTTCACCTTTTCTGCCCCTTGGTATTGCCACGGGAACCGCTGCTTTGCTGATTACTTGCTCTATCTTGCTTGCTGTGTTTCCACACAATCCATAGCCCAGTAAAACGCAATCTACGAAGGCGCTCATCCTTTTTATCCCCTCTTCAATCTCCGCCAGTAGTTTATCAGGGCAATCATGCATTCGCAACTCCATCACTTTGATAATTACGGAATTCCTGATACTGCCTTCACGGATTTCCTTTTCTATCTTTTCTATCGTTTTCTCTTTTATTTCTATATTCACATTATCCTTAACCAGCTCACTCAAAAACCTCTTGTTTACCCTTCTACTTAGTGCATTTATCGCGGGATTGCTGGTTTCCGGCAGCACAAGAAATATCTTATCTACGCCTGTCTTTTCGACCGCCTCTTTTATTTCTCTTCTTAAGATCTCGCATGTGATAATCCCGATGTGCATTGCTTTATCGTTATATAAAATAAACTATGAGCTCCTCCTATTTAAGTTAAGACACGGATTTACACAACACTTTTTCTTTTTCACAAAAGGAAAACCTGTGCTAAAAGAAAAAACAAAAAAAGTTTATAAATAATCTTGTGAAATAAACCCTTTCAGGGTTTGCGGGACGTGGGCAGAGCCCACGATGTATAATCTGGTGGTTAATATTTTCGGAATGACTATCGTTTCTATTTTCACTCCTCCACCACTTCCACGCCGTATTCCTTTTCGAGAAATGCCATGCCTTCCTCTTTGCTTATTCGTTGTTTATTTGGCACCTTCCTTTTTTGTATTTTCCTCTCTTTTATTCGATACCCAGGCCTTTTTAAAGATACCGAAACGTCCATGCCATATATTCCCACCTTGGGGTCGTACCGAATGCCAAAGTCGGTATGCTCGGCAATGCCAAAGGAGAAATTACCGTAGGCATCGAATTGGCTCGCAAAAAGTTTATCCTGTATTTTAAAGCAGCGTTTGAGGAACTCCTTTGCACGGCCCTTTCTCAGTGTGACTTTACAAGCAATGGCTTCGCCCTTTTTTATCCCGAGTGGCTGCAGCGACCTCTTTGCATGCAGTCCAATCGGTTTTTGGCTGGCAATGCGTTCTAAAAGCTTCTCTGCCTTTGCTAACTTCTCTCCGCTTTCTCCTACACCCATATTTATCACTACCTTCTCCACCTCTATATTCCGCATCGGATTCGTATTCGTATTTGCTGCCATTGTTTTGGTCATTTGTTTAGTATTTCGGATTTGAGATTTAGGATTTAACCTTTGGTATTTCTATTTTTTCTTCTCCTACCACAAAGACATAATCATCTATGGTCTCGAAACTCTCTTTGCCTTCCGGGAGTTTTATCTTTACTACGTTTGACTCCGGACTTCGCACGGTCCTTATCGCCTCTATTTCGCCTGTCTGAGCAGAATGCTTCCCGCCTATCACCATCGCTTTACTCCCCTCTTTATATGCAAAGTGCTGCAGTATTTTGTTATCAGGAAGGGAAATCAAGAGCGAATCATGCGTTTTTATCTGTTCACCGAGCTTTTCTCCCGGAAGGATGTTTCTACCATCGTGCAGGTTCA
>JAGGZZ010000154.1 GCA_021161765.1 Candidatus Methanophagales archaeon
TCATCCGCAACCGCATCATCATCGAAGAACGCAATGACATCGCCTTTTGCTTCTTTTATGCCTTTATTTCTGCTTTCTGAAAGACCCAGGTTTTCTTCGTTTAATATCACCTTTACCTTGCCCTTGACTTTATCCGCCTCTTCAATTCCGCTTTTTAAAATCCTATCATACAGCTCCCTGTTCCCATCTACAACCACGACAATCTCCAGCTTCTCGTTCTCATAGGATTGTGCGTTCAAGCTATCTATTGCTTCTACAAAGTCTTCATACCTCTCGCTTCGGTGCGTGCATAATATGATTGATGCAAGCATATTTAATCTCTCCACCACTTTCTTCTCCCCCTTTCTCACTTTATCTGTAAAGAAAGATGTTTTTGCAAGTCATTTTTTGGCATAATTCAACGCCTTTATTTGTTGGCCCATCTTAACATTCCCTTTCACTCCATGCTCTGCCAATATGTCAAGCATCCTCCGCAAACTAACCCCTGATAATTCCGCAGCTTCTCCAAGCGTTATCTTTCCCGCTTTGTAAAGCTCCACCACATACCACATCACACCAAGCCTTATGAATTGTCTGATTGCCGTTGATTCGTCCACATCTTCTATCTTCACTCGATATGAGTTTAGATTTTCCTCTATCAAAAGAGCATCTGGATAACCCTCTTCTTTCGGTATTTTTATAGCTTCTTCAAATACTTTTGGAGGAATACATGTTTCTATGTTCTTTAAAACAATCTCTTTGGCTTTTGCCTTCGTCAGTTTGACCAGCGAATCTGTATCCACAACCACTTTCATATTTCCCCTCTTTAACTATTAGTAATTCAATTTACTCCATATTATGATTACCTTTTTATTTTAAGTTCTTTTTATCTTGGATATGAAAAACTCATTTTCATTCTTTTTGTATATCCTCCAGGTCATAGCAGAGGTATCCTTCATCCTTCAATTCTTCTTTACCTCCCATTCTCTTTGCAATCAGTCCAAAATGTTCCACCCGCTCTTCAATATTCCAATTAACAAATTCGGATTTCTCTTTCAATTCCGCCAGAATCCTCCTCGCCTCCTCTAATTTCAAATCACTCCATTTTACCTCGAAGTACGCTATCTTTTTTCTCTCTTCATTTAATACCACCAAATCAATCTCTTTATCTTTTTGCCACCACCTTCCTATCTTTTGAAATCTGAATGGTTTTTTCTCTACCAGGAACTCCATTGCAATCTTTTCAAAGGTGAATCCTAAATAGGAATTGAATTCTCGCTTAAAATCTGACCACGCACCTTCTATCTCCCACGTTTCAATCTCAGAGAAGTATCTTGAAATGAATCTGAACCAGAACTCAAAGAAATTATCTTTCATTCTATAAATCCCCCGTATCCTCCTCTTATCCAGCACAGAATGTTCCTTCCTCACAAATCCTATATCCTCCAGCACGGACAGATATGAAGAGACATCTTTTGCTTGAAGGTAACTGTAATTTGCTATCTCAACGACCTTTGTATATCCCAAAGAAATCGCCTCAAGAATCTGGAAATACGTTTCCGGCTCTCTTAATTCCTCCTCAAGTATCAATTTCGGCTCACGAAACAAAAAGCCATCAGGGTTAAAAACATTCTCCTTTATTTCTTCTTCCACATCAAATCCCCTAAAAAATTCTAAATACTTGGGAATACCGTCACAAACAGCATATATCTTTACCAGATTCTCTATCTTCGCCCCCGGAAACCACTCACGCAAATCCCTGAATCTCAAAGGTTGTAGAAATATTTGCCCTGTGCTTCTACCATACAATGGGGATTTATATCCCAGAACACGCTTCTTCATCATGCTAACCGCGGAGCCGGAGAGAATGAGCATTATCTCTTTCTCTGACAGAATTTCATCTACAATGGTCTGAAATTCCGCAATAATATCGCTTTTCTTAATCAAATATGAGAATTCATCTATAACAACAGTCAGCCCTTTTCTGTTCTGTTTGGCTATGAACCCGAAACACTCTGAAAAACTATTAAAATTCGGATTTGGTATCTCAAAGTATTCCCCTATCGCTTTATTAAATTTTGATAGGTTATACTGCCATCTTCTCTCCTCACAGAGCAGGAATATATTCTCCTTACCCTTTACAAAATCCTTTAGTAATCTGCTCTTCCCCGTCCTTCTCCTGCCGGAAACGATGATGAACTCAAACCCTTTCTCTTTGTATTTCTTATCTAAAAACTCGAGTTCCTTTCTTCTATCAATAAACTCTTTTCGGAACATGATTATATAATTTAGTTTCGATATTTAAATTATATTCTATTATCGGTATTACACCTTTGTTCTTATAAAGCTATTTACGCTTGAAATATGAACTTAAAGCCTTAAATACATACCCTAAACCCGCGGTAGAAGTAAAAACAAGCAGAAACACCAACTGCCCATAAGCAACCACCGATTTCGCCTTAATTCTTCCAACGATGCTTCCAAATAAGCTCTTCACAAATTCCTCCTCCTCACTTATCGAATACCCCAGCCCCTTCATCACCCTTTTCGAGTATCCCTTGCTAAAAAGCTCTTCTCACAACCTTTCTTTGGGAAAGAAAGCTTGACCAAAGAAACTGCGAAGCGTTTTTGTTCAAACCTTTCTTAAAATTAAAAGTTTGTTGATAAAACTTTTTTCTAAAAGGTTTTAGTGATAGACAATCGCTTCGGGACTGTAAACAACACCTCGTCCAAACTTCTCCATCATTCGCTCGCACAGCTCCGTCTCTTCACCCTGCAATAGCCCCCTCCCTTTCACACCCATTTCACCTCTAAACCCACCCAGCGCTTTCAGCACATCCGCTTTAAAACTTAAGTTTGAGCCAAAGGTATTTCTTACCTCCGTTACTTCCTCAGGAAATCCTCTATGCGTTGCGCCAATCAGCCAGTAAAATTCCTCTGGCAGGAATTTAGGCTTTTTCGTTATCCATCGCGGCATCAATCTACCGCCTGCCGCTATTGCATCATATTCCCTATACATTCTCTCAAGTTCCTTCAACCAGTCCTCATCCGCAACCGCATCATCATCGAAGAACGCAATGACATCGCCTTCCGCTCCTTTTATGCCCTTATTTCTACTTTCTGAAAGACCCAGGTTTTTTTCGTTTAATCTTATTTTATCAACTTCAATTCCACTTTTCTGGATTTTATCATACAATTCCTTATTCCCATCAACCACCACGACAATCTCCAAATTATTGTAATTTTGCGAAAGAAGGCTATTTATTGCTTCTTCAAAGTCGTCATACCTTTCGCTTCGGAGCGTGCATAATATGATGGATGCTTTCATCTCATCGTGCTTCCAGCTTTTACCATCTCCAGATATTTCTCGGGCGTCATCTTGAAGTTTGTTGCATTAGCCATAACACTATCAATCAATTCAGCCTGCTGCTTACTCCACACCTCGTTCGGAACCCGCTTAACCCATTCAGCATAATAA
>JAGGZZ010000132.1 GCA_021161765.1 Candidatus Methanophagales archaeon
ATCCATCAAGTTCAGGCCAGATCACAGCGGCAATAGTCTCGATTGGCGATAGACCCGTTGGTGATTCTTTCCATTTTTCTACTTCTTGACTGAACATTGGTGCGGGAGCGAAAATAGGCACGTTCAACTCTTTCAGTAATTCCGCAGTCAAATCCGGTTTTCCACCAAGAGGACCTCCGTTTATTCTGAACCACATTAGATTAATCACAACATCAACGGAAGAATTGCCATTATGTAAGAAATATTTTCTTATTGCTCGCAAGTTGTGAATACTATCTGAATAAACAGGAATGACGTTGAAATCATCGAATTCATTTATAAATGCCTTTATTGTTGCGATGCTTTGGTCAAAGTGCATTCCTCCGTAAAAAAGCATTCCGATGGTTGGTGCCCCTTCTTTGAAACCCGAAATTTCGATGAATTTCTCTAAGTCGGTAAAATGCCCGTACGCCGGATGGTAGATGCCATATTCCGGGAATTCAACAGGTTCTTTTGCCTTTGGCAACTCGTATTCAAAGTATTCTCTAAGAAGAAGCAGGAACAGATTATAATAATTCTCCTTGCCCCCGTATCTCCAGTATTTAGTTATCTTAATATAATTTCTCGCATCACGTATGGATTTGATTGGTAAGACTTTTGCTGCCGTCACCACCATATTTTGAGCTCGCTCTATCTTTTGCCACGGTTCTTCTGGATTATTAACTTCAGTGGAAGATTTTATTCGAGATGCAATTTTTCCGCCTGAGAAAGAACCTAACCTTGTTATCTCCATTAGTTTGCTTATGGGACCTATGAGGTTTAAAACGATGTTTTTCTCTGCTTTTAACGCATCATAAGCGATTTCACTTGACTTTCCCCCGCCTCTTATGTCAATCAGGACTATATCCGATTCCTTCAGGTCATTTTTAACGGTCTCCTCTTCAACCCCTTCCTCATCTATCTGGTTGGGATAGTATATTTTGAAAGCTACATTGAGTCCAAATTCTTCGTTTAGTTCATTCATTGCCTCAGCAAGTACTGGAGTTGGAACCGTCGAGATGCAGGTTATTTTCATTTTTTATAGCCCACCTCTAATTTTTAGGTTAGTCAACGGCTTTGCAATAATATCGACACTACTCGGATAGCCACCAAATTTATCAATGAATTCTAATCGTTTGGTATTGGTATGCTCTTTGCCTTGTGCTGCTACTGAGTTCATCCATACATTCTTTGGCAGAATAACTGGAGTCTCTGATATGATTTCAAATCCACACTCGTTGAAAATCTTATCAAGTTCCGAGCGATAGTACGATTTTAACAATCGATAAAAAGGTATCTTTTCGCCGTCCTTATTGGTGATAGAGCCTATTGGGTTTATTCCCCTTTTGTTCTCAAGGGAGGGATGGCGGGTAAGATAGAAACATCCTGTCCTTCTATCGAAAAAATCATCTTCAAGGCAGTACTTTTCTCTAAGCTCTCTGCTAAGAACGTTAGCTCGAAATAGACCAGTAGGAGCGAGTATTCGCCTGAATACTCCGAGTGCAGTCAAAGGATTAATGTCCTGAAAAGCATTGATCATGATAATTCGATCAACAGAGCGATCCAGAATCTCGAACAGAGGATCGTAATCCACATCAGCGCAGATAAAGATTATTTCTACTTCTGTTTCTACATTCCAAATGCGTTCTCTTACCACGTTCAACATCCCTCCGGACATATCAACAATATAATATTTTTTGAGCCCCCCCTCTTCCTTACAACCGTCTCGGCAAACTCACCCCTACCGGGTCCAACCTCCATCGCAGTTCGTGATTCCACAAACCAATCAATTGCAGATTTTATCCACTTTGGGTCGTTTACCGGACTTGGAAAATGACGGGGCTGGGCGATTGCTGCCGCAGCCTCGTAATATTCGGGATATACATTCTTCCCCGTTCCTGTTCTTTCAGTTTCTATCATGTTTTTAATCACCTACAATGTTTCTTCTATGTCTCCTTCCAGTTCTAAATATGCATTTCTCAATTTATCCAATTCCTCTTCCGTTGCCTTCCAGTATCCTCTTTTTTCCGCTTCAGATAATCTCCCCATTATTTCCGCGGCGGCAAATTTGTTGTTCTCCGTCAGCCTTTTGAGCATTTCTTCATCAAAGATATAGCGCTTTGCGATATCACTCCATATCCAGCTATCAACTTTACCCGTGGTAGCTGCTAACCCGAGCACATATTCCACGGTATCAGAAATCTTCTGAGCTCCGTGATATTCATGCTTCAGCATCTCATCTATCCATTTAGGATTCAAAACCCTTGTCCTTACACCGCGGTCTATAAACTTTTTAACATCATCAATTTGTACGATCTCCTTCGTTGTATCACTAATCACCATTTCTGGCTTATACCCCTTAACGGACTCCACAGCTTTAGATAACCCACCAAAAAATTCGTAGTAATGGTCCAAATCAGTTATTTCAAATTCATTTGTATCTCGTATTTGTAAAGTCATATCCACATTTTCCAGTAGTTCTTTTAATATATCTGGAGAAATCCTCGCATTTAAATTCTCTCCGTACGCATGCTGCATAGAGTCAATATATGCTTCCGCTAACTGATTCTCGTCTTTCCAATTCGCAGTTTCGATCAGAGCACGTACGGAAGTTGCATACTCGCCAGAACTCGGACCAAATATTCTCAAGCTTGCAAGTCTTTCTGCTCTGGGTGTATTATTCGCTCTTAATTTTTCCAGGACTTTTGCCGTATGCTCCTTTACATAATTATCTTTCGAAGATTCATCTAAAGATGAAACTAATTTAAACGCTTTATCTAACAGCACTATCAGATTTGGAAATGTGTCCCTAAAGATACCGCATATAGTAACCACTACGTCAATTCGCGGTCTTTTAAGCTCTTCCAAGGGGGTCAATTCTAAATCTGTGACCCATGGCCCTCTCTTTCGTACAGGTCTCACGCCAAGATAATGGAGTATCTGACCGACAGTCTCGCCTCGAGTTTTCATGGTCTCGAAACCCCAAAGAACAACTCCAACACTCTCCGGATACTTACCATGGATTTTAAAATAGTGCTGCAGAGTTTTTTCTGCAATCTCTACACCTTTTTTGTAAGCGGAACTGCTCGGAACTAACCTTGCATCAAACCCATACATGTTCGAACCTGTGGGAAAAACCTCCGGCGTTCTTATTGGGTCGCCACCGATGTTTGGACTTATCCATTCTCCATCCAGCGCTTTTAAAATGCTTCCAATTTCATCGCTACATCCTATATTTTTGGACAGCACGGAAATAAAGTTTATAGTTTGCTTAAAATCCGCCATGAGATTTTCGGGAACGACTGGAAGGATCGTTTTATCTTTTGCGTCTTTCAAAGCTTTTGACACGATTTCTTTTACGTTATCCTCTATCTCACTTAAAATCCCAGAGTAAGTTTTGCTATTGCTGTTAACTGATTTAGAGGGATTCTGCAATAAATCGTCATAATCCAAGCCCTTTGCTTCGGCAAGAATCCTATGCAGTGATTTTACCTCTCGGTCATACCTCATAACATAAGTGATGTACTCAACTAAATCATCATGAGAATAGTTTTTATCTAAAACATGCAGCCCTTTTGG
>JAGGZZ010000190.1 GCA_021161765.1 Candidatus Methanophagales archaeon
GTCCTCGAATATGTGTTTGACCGTGAGAGGGGCATCAGTAGCAATACAGAGGAGAAATAGGATGAGGTATGTTCCTGGGGTGAAGATGTCTGGATGCATCAGTTAGATGTATGGTTGGGTGGAGATAATAATTGATGCGGAGCGAACGCTGGGTTATAGTGTATATACAACAATAAAAAAAGCTGCAAAGTGAGACCCCAAGAAACATAGGGCTGAAATATTCTTTTATATCCACACCGCCACTAAATTGGAAGGATGAGAAAACCAAGGCCAAGAGAGTAACACTAGTCGTTGTAAAAAATAAAGCTATTGGTATCCGTAGATTATCCCTGTATAACTTTTCAGGGTATATCTCTCGTTCATGCTTTTGCCTCCTAATTGAAGAAATGAGCAGAAAAGAATAGAACCCACAAACTGAAAATGAAATTATAAATGGAATCAGAAAATGCCACTCTCTACTAACTATTATCACGATAAAGGTGGGGAGAAGACAACTTATTAAAAAACTGATATCCCCCCATATCGCTTTAGCATCACATACCAAAAATAGAATTGATAAACTCCTGATGGTGCAAAGAGTGAAGCCCATAGCAACACGAAAAACAGTGTGAAAAGATTTTCGAGAGAGGACTGCTGAAAAATGAGAAGGAAAAAAGAATTCATGTAAAAGATGGCAAAAGCCATAAAAATCCAAATGCTCGCAATTAGAAACCCTACAATAATACAAATCAATCCAAATATTCCTTTCGCTGAGAAGAGATTTTGCCCAATGAAAAAATAGATAATCTTTTGTAGGTCAACATTTTCTGAAGGTACATTTGAAGACTTTGCTCTTTTTCGAAATGAATAAGCTCTTCCTGCCAACCAAATTAATAAAAGAAAAGCAAATAACACTGAAAGATATTCAAATGCTGTGAAAAGCAATAAAGTTATTAGTAAAAATAGAGCCATAATTACGCCGGGGAGATATCTCCACAAAGTTTCATCGAATGTCTTTGTAAGCGATTTAGGAAGACTTTTAGTTTCCTTCCACCCCCTGTTTGCTCTTTCTTGGCTGCCTGAAAGAATACCCCAAACACGGACCAGTTCATCCTCTTTTAATTGCTTTGAAAATGACCAACCCCAGGCAACCATTATTATCAGTAAAGATACGATGATGCCAGTAAGGATTAACGAAAATGATATGGGTGTATCTTCGAAAGCTCCCTTGATTTGTAACTTAAGAAATAGGAGCGTTACACAAACATAGGCTACACAGGTAAGCCTAACTGACCATTTCTCGGCGAAAGACCCCCATACAGGTTTGGTTAGTCTCGGTTGAAACTCATAAACAATGAGGGAAATTGTAATTAAGCCAAGTGCTGTGGAAAGCCACCAGGGGAGAAAGCCTAAAATGGGATTCAGAGTGAGTACTATTAACAGCAGACCAATTAGGTTAGATATAGCTTTATGCTCGCTTTTTCCTACTCTACGGAACTTATTTGCCATATATTCCACTTTTTGCGTATTCTTACTAAAATCGTGGATAGTTTTTATGAGGCAAACTTACCAATATACAGACAAAGATGATTTAAGAATAAGGGGTGAAAATGTTAAAAGGGGGATGATAAAAAATGCGAAATAAACCCAGTTGGAAAATATTGGCAATCCGATATTTCACGCCTTCTCGATTTATTGTGCATCTAAAAATTCTCCTTTTTCTGATTCCTACTTTATTTTTGATCCTGTGCCCGGTAGTTTATGGAATGGCTGCCGACTGCCAGTTAGAGCCCACTGGAGAAAACCATATTGGAATTAGGTATAAGGCTCTACTTGTTGAGGATGAATTGTCAGAGACTGGTTGGGCTCTATTATTTGGTGGGAGTGGCTTTACAATGAACGGGGGATACCAACCGCACTTTATAGACTTAATAATAAAAGGATCTTGGGCAGCCCTTCACGATGACGAATTGTGTGCTAATGGATTTCCTCCTGTTCAAGAAACATGGGATAATTTCACTATAGAATTCGGATTAAGTGATTATGAAGATTGGTCAGTTCAAGATAACGATATCGGAGCGTGGACTAGGGATCCTAACCTTTTTCCAAGAAGATATACCAATATTGACAGTAGAGATCCTAATGCAGCGGATAAAATAATGGCAGAGTACCAAGTCGATGAAGGCGGAACTTTGGAAGGGCGGGAAATAGAGGTTTCTTTTGTAAGAGCTGAAGTGACTAATCTATCCCGAGATGAAAATTATTTTATGGACCCAGATTTAGAAGGAGAACAACTCTGCAAGCCAAACAGTCAAGATGACATTTTGTACAGACACTGGATAGCCACCCTAAAAGTTCCTTCTTTAGACATAAATAGTTCAGTCGATTTTTATATTAATGCCTCTCAAGGAGATAAGATTAATGGAAATAATACCCTTAATTTTATGTGGGAGAACCCTGGCAGGCCGGTCATAGAGAGTGACAAGTATAAAGTCATTATTTTCGATCCTGAAGTTAAAACGGCTACTGGAGAATGGGAAAAAGCAACTAGATTTTTAGTCGATTTAAGAACTCCAGAGGGCGAGTTGCCGTTAAATGACAAAGGAGAGCTAATTGTTGGATACCGAAAAGTGAACTATAAAGGCCGCCTTGCCATAGAGGCTTCTTTTGGTTATGGATATACTGATTACGTGATTGATGGTGATCCAACCGATTATGAACCTAGCGATGCAACTAAAGCGGTGATTGACCTGGTAGAAAATATTTTTGACACAGGCGCGCCAGCCAATCCATACCCGAGCATCTTCGGCACGCATAATGGAACTATAAAACCAAACCAAACGATAACAGTATCCAAGCTTTACACCTATCCATGTGAAGGAACAGGCGGGCACACTGAATCTATCCAACTATATGAAGACAATACTTTGATTGCAAATGGCACTTGGAAGGGATACAAAAGTGATTGGAATAACATAACAATACACAACTTAACAGGAGAAGTTCCTTATGTCACATTGTTGAAAGAGCATAAATACAATTACACCATTCACACTGGCTCCTATTCGCAAATTCATCATAACACATCCTTACTCACAGCAAATGGCTGGATAAACTGCACTAAATTTACAGATGCGAATGGAAAGATTTATAAAGATTGGATACCTGCTATCCAATTATTAAGTTAAATATCATTAAAAAGGAGAGAAAAAAAATGGCAACAAAAAAATATAATGCGTCTTTAGCTCCTGACCTGGAGTTCATCTCCAGGGATACTGGATTAGATGTGGAGACGTTAACAGAAAAAGCGATTAGAGAATTTATAGCGAGATATAAGCTGGAAAAAATACGAAAAGAGATGAGAGAGAACGTAAACTGGGAATACATCTCGAAATTACCAGGCAGGCTACAAAAGGGGTTATTTTCTCTTTTGGATACTGGAAACCTCCATATCGCAGCAGATAACGCAGGAGTACCAATAGATGTTATCAACGTGCATCGTAAAAAAGCGAATATATTCATGGTTGTGGGGAAATGAAAGGCGTTATTGATACCTGTTTCCTGGTGGACTGGGTAGATTATAGAAGAAGGGACATCTTGAAACTTATTTTTGACGAAGTCATTTTGCTAAGCGAAATCGAAAAGGAAATTTCCGACCAAAAAGCAAGAAAGATTATCAGAAATTGGATGGATGAGCGGTTCATGAAATTTATAAGACCTTCTCAAAGGGATATAAATGAGGCTATTGAATTGACTACAAATTCATATCTTTCCACATTAATCGGCGAAATTCACTATGCAGATGCGCTGATAATAGCTCATGCGAAAAACACTGGAATAAAAAATATAATTTCCGAGAATCATGCCGTGCTTCACCTTCCAGAACACCATCCATTATATATGGATGTTGTAGTTCTAACTGCTGGGGATATAATTCTTCATGCGGCGAAGATGGGCTATATAAACGTGAGATCTGAGGATGATTTTGCTAATATATTGGGTGAATATCAGAAGGAAACGAAAAGGAAATATTCCACCCATTTTGTCCAAAAGTTAATTAAAGAGCTGAAGGTATAAACAAAGAGAACAGAAAAATGCAAAATACATTGAGCAAAATGGAAATGTTGGACAAAGCTCTAAAAGTGTTGCCAGCAACAGAAGAAGATATTGTTCTCACAGGAATAATATCAAAAATTGCAGAGCGAATTGCGGTGCTTAAAAAAGTGGAAAGAACGCTGATTGAGAAATATGAATCCGTCAAGAAAACAGAAAATAAATTAGGGACACAGATTAACGCAGATTAACACAGATGATAAGAATCAGCACGGTTAAACTAAAATAAATCCGCGTAAATCAGTGTAAATCTGTGTCTTAAATTGAAGGAAGCTATACTTTATATACAAAAACAAATGCTAAAACTTTTTGGTATCTCCGGAAGCCCACGAATAGCTGCGACCGAGTGGATAATTAAGGAAGCGTTGCGGTATGCCAAGGAGAAACGGAATGCTGAGACGCGGTATTTTTCTGTTCGCGGTAAGAAGCTCAACTTCTGCATACACTGCGACCACTGCATCAAAGAAGGAAGTTGTATTCACGACGATGCGATGAAAGAGGTATATTCAGGGTTTGAATGGGCAGATGCTATTTTGATTGGAACGCCTGTTTATCAGGGAACACTGAGCGGTCAGGCAAAAGTGGTTCTCGACCGTATGAGGGCATTTGCAGCAAGCAAACCTCATGCGCTCCGTGGAAAAGTAGGAGCGGCAGTTGCGGATGGCGGTGACCGTATAGGCGGACAGGAGCTCGCAATCAGGTCACTAATTGATTTTTATTTGATAAACGAGATGGTTCCCGTAGGAGGTGGAGCCTTCGGCGCAAACCTAGGTGCAACCTTCTGGTCGAAGGATAAAGGTGCAGAGGGTGTTAAAGCTGATGAAGAAGGTTTGAAAAGTCTTTATAAGACGGTGGATAGACTTATGGAGGTTTGGTTTATGATGAAAGGAGGTGAAAAGGATACGCTCAATAAGAGGCGGAAAATCCTAAATCCTAAGCACTAAATCCTAAACAAATCCAAATATCCAAACTCAAAATTCAAAACAAATTTTAGTAAAGGTTTTTGCGAAGCAAAAAGGTTTGTTTTGGTCATTTGGATTTTGATATTTGATATTGTTTAGGATTTCGGATTTAGAGTTTAGGATTTATAACATGATATTGAATAATTACCGTATGAATATGAGAATAGCATGGGGGATTACAGGCTCCGGGGATCAGTTAACTGAGTGCGTGACTTTTATGAAGGAACTCACAAAGAAGTACAACTTAGAAGTTCATGTTTACCTCTCCAGGGAGGGGAAGGTGGTTCTAAAGTTCTACAAGCTCTTGAAAGAAGTTAAAGAGCATTTTCCAAGGGTGAGTCCTGAATTAGGACCAAATGCGCCTTTCCTATCAGGAAAAATACAGTTAGGTAAATACGATTTCGTTTTAATCGCTCCCGCTACGGCAAATACGGTGGCAAAAATAGCACATTGCATCGCGGATTCGCTGATTACAAGTTCGGCAGCACAAGCCATGAAGGCGGACGTGCCTGTGTATATTTTCCCCGTAGACCAGAAAGAGGGTGAAATAATAACAACGCTGCCTAATGGTCGGGATTTGAAGTTAATAATTCGGAAAGAGGATGTGGATAACGTAGAGAAGTTGCGAAGAATGCGTGGTATCACGGTCTTAAGTCGAGTGGAGGAGATAGAAGATGTGGTGAAGAAGAATATAGAAACTGACGCTTCTTAGAAGTAAAGTTTATGAAGACATAAAATAGTTAAAGTAGGTGGTTGTCATGAGCGTGGGACTGCCCACTAAGCAAATGATGGAACAGATGAGCATTCGACCATCTAAGGAATCCGATGAAGCATCGGTTTATGATTTAATTACCTTATTAACTTGACTTTCGGAGATAGTAATTTATCACCCAAATAATTCTCCATTTGATGAGGTTATCTCTGCGGAGAAATTATTCAGAATACTAATTGGTCTGGATAAAGAAGAAACCATTCTCCCCTTCATTTTGAGGATTCCGCCGGGAAAACTCACGAGCCAGGCTTTTTGGGAACACATGGAATATCTGA
>JAGGZZ010000179.1 GCA_021161765.1 Candidatus Methanophagales archaeon
ATGCTTTTCGTATTCTCTCAAGCGTCACCGCTTCACCTACCTTTTTTGCTTCTTCCAGTGTAATATTCGCACTTTTCTCCGTCACATCCCGTTTAAAAATCAGTGTGCATCGTTCTTTTCCATCGTCAAATCTGGCTTTGATTCTTAAATCCCAAACCCCTTCATCATCGCTGTGAACGATGCAAAAGTTATCTATTATCCATCTGTTGCACTTCGGACAACGCTGAATAAGACCACTGCCATCGTAAATCTGTGTTATTTTCCCGCTAAGCGTCGAGCCGACCTTCCGCGTTTTCACGGGTTTTTTGACTGCCGTTTCCCCAAGAATCTCTTTAACGTGTTCGGCATCAATGACAATCGCTTCCGGGAACTTCTCGGAGACGGAGTCCAGAACCTCAAGGGCTTTTTCGTCGTCCTGAGCCACGAGAAGTTTTAAAGCATCAGGGTGTATTTGATGCCCATATCCAAGAGCCTTTTTCAATATGCCTTCTGTGGATGCTAAATGATGCATTTTTGTATATTATATGTGACCTTTTCCCTCTTAAATACTTAGTTGTATGTGTTTAGTTTAACCACAGATTACACAGATTTCCACGAGATTAATTATTAATTTACCAAAGAAACCTTTTTTTTGTTTTTTCTTTTAGCACAGGTTTTCTTTTTCTAAAAAGAAAAAGTGTTGTGTTAATCTTGTGAAATCTCATGGTTTTTTCATCACTTATACAAATACAAAATCCTTTATCCCCGCAGCAGTGTTTTTCAAAACCCGATACGCCAGTTCCTGACTGGGAAACGGCCCCAACCCACAATCAGGCCCCACATACCTTATCCTATCTCCAAAAACAGAATACGCTTTCTCCAGCCGCTTCTTTACTTTCTCTGGACTGTTATACTCATTAACCACGGTCTCCAAAACGCCCTTATCCTTAAATGCGGATGTTCCGTGTATTTCATCGTATTCCGCAGCCATACTGAGTATGTCCGTTCTAGAGACACCGATACGGAGGAACTTATCGTGTTCTTCAAGCTGTTTCTTGTCTATCAGCGATAAAAGGGACGGATTAGCTGCGGATTCCAGTCCTATCACCTTTATCCCGTTCACCTCGCATACCGTCTCGTAAAAAATAGGCGAATGAAGGTGTATCTGTGTATCCACGCCTTTTCGGGACGCATATTCAGAAGCGAGTTCGAGTGCGGTAATTATGCCCTCCTCTTCTATTCGAGGGTCTAACCCTATGCTCGGCTCGTCAATTGTCGCACATTGCACTTCGTAATTTCGGTTCCCCTTCGCTTTTTCTATCGTATGCTTCACGAACCTACCTACGGATTTAGCGAGGTTCGACAGCACGTCAATATACACGGGAGGCGGAAATTGGTTATAATACAGCTCTATCGGACCGGTAACGCATATTCGGAGCTTCAGTTTTTCTCCTCGCTTTTCCATATACGCTATCGCCATCTGCTCTAAGGCATCCATCTCGACTATCTTCGCCTCTTCTTCTTTTATAAGCAGTGGCGCTTCTGTTCTGTCATCGTCCATGATAGGCACGATAAATTGAGCGATCATATTCTGAAATTGAGGGTAGTTCGGAACGTCCACACCCGCATTTAGTTTCTGCCACATTGCATCTCGTATTATTCCGTATAGCCGATTTTTGTAGGAATCGGGTTCGGGCTCGGTTCCGATTTCAGGTTCAACGTCGAGTTTAGCGAACGTTTCCGTCACCCACTCTTTTGTCGTTCCTTCGGGTAGCGGGTAACTGCCAACGTCGTCAAATATCGCTCTTGCTATTGCTCTTTTCATTAGATTAGATATAACGTATAACTTCCTTCTATTTAAGACACGGATTTACACTGATTTAGCGAGTTTAGAGGTTTAGCTCGTTAGCGGCTTAGTCCCTTTGACCAACCCGCTAAACCGCCAAACCGCTATATCATCATCTGTGTTAATCTGTGTAATCTGTGGTTAATAATTTTTCATTCTGTTTTCTGCTTCTGTTCCTGCTTCTGCTTCAGTTTAAGTTTATATTTATAGTAGTTTAGAGGATGAGAAACCTTCTCACAAATTTCGTCTGTTTCAACACAGTTCCCGTAAGTGCGCATGGTATCACACGAGGGCGCAGTATACTGAACACCGCCCTTATCTCCTGCAATATGCTCTACTTGATACCGCGTTCGCTCCTCGTCAAAATCAGGCGAATTCCTGTAAATCCCTATTATCTCCTCTTTACTTAAACCGATATTCAACAAAAAGGCAGTAACTGCGAATCTTGCGCCATGCGGCACGTTTACGCCTTCTTTTAAGTTGCTCAGGACATACGATATGCAGGGCGGGAAACAGCTTGGGTCTTTCACGACCGCACCCGAATCCAACTCAAAGCCATAACCTGCTGCATTTCGCATTTCTTCCAGCTCGTGCTTTATGTCCTCTGTGTATCTGCTTATCGCTTTGCATATATCCTCAGGCACATCCAGCGGCAGGTCTTTCTTTATCCGTTCATATATCGCTTCCTGGACAATACGAACAAATTCAGCTTTTCGTAACTTTAGCTTCCCTTTCCCCAACCCCCTGTTCACCAGTTTCCATCTTTTGTCGCGAAGATTGGTAGTGAACCGGAGGTAATCAACAAAGGGCACCTGAACCTGCTCTCGCTCACCCGCTAAGAAGTCCATTCGTATGCCGAACTCTTCGGACATCCTGTAAATAATATTTGCGCTCGCACTGGCACTGGAACCCCTTCGGCTGGACTCTTCTAATAGCTTTTCATGTGCCGCTTTAGCCTCCGACAGCGCATATCTGCGGACAAGACGCTCATCTCTTATGCACGACACGAGAATACGAGCAAAGGGATAGGATAGTAATTCCATCTCCGCTTGAGTGTCGCTGATTATAACGGGCTTCCTGATTGTTCCCTCTTTTATCGCTTCCGTTATCCTGCTCTTGCCTCGCAGCCTCGCACGTTCAAAAACCGCAGAGCTTATCAAATTCTCCAGCGTTACCCCTGACTCTTCTACACGTTTCGACGCTGCCAATAGAAAGGGATAAAGGCACAGATGTGCGGGCTCAGCATGCCAGTCCGTCATAATATCGCTCCATTCCTCAGTCAATTAGCAACATTCTTTTTAAGCAAGAAGAAATTCAGTTCCTCTCTCAATGAGTTAACTAAGAATTTCGGGATAGCATTAAGCTTTTGTGGCTCTCCCTGAGCTACTACTGCGTATCTATTGGCTTTAAACAATTTAATTAGATATAACTCCAATGCCTTTCTAACAACGGCATCATTAAAATCGGATTGCGTGGCTGAACGACTATCATTGATTACAAGAGCTTTACTCCAATTTTTTATTTTAAAAACAGTGCCACAGCCAGCAAAAGGGTCGAGGACAACGGGGTCGGGGTATTCCTTTTTATACCTGTCTAATATGGACTGAACAAAAGAAGCCGAAAATCCCTGCACATACGGCGCCCAGCGGTGGATATGCTCATTAATGTTGGACGTAAACTGTATAGGCTGTATATTTTCAGGAATTGTTATGATTCCACCATCACCCATTTGTCCTTCCCTTCCCATATTCTCAGCGAATAC
>JAGGZZ010000220.1 GCA_021161765.1 Candidatus Methanophagales archaeon
ATTTCGATGGCAGTTGTCTTGCCATCCCGTATCAACAGGTCAATTTCAATCTGATCAGGATGTCCAAATACTACTCCCTGTTCATCGTAAGCCAGGTATCGCCCTACATGGAGACCAAAGTCTTCACTGAGAATACCTTCCGCAGCAGCACGAAAACTCTCTTCAGCCTTTAAACCCCATCTGCTACCCAGCGCACCAATCTGCATATCAAAATGCTTCTCAAACCTTTTCTGCACCTGAGCTAACTCCTCCACACGCTCCTCCGTCCTCGCCTGTGCCTGCGCTAATTCTCCAACATGTTCCTCAGTCCTTTTCTGCGCTTGCGCTAACCCTGCAATTGCACTTCTTAGTTCGTCAAAATCTTCTCGTCTGACTGCGAACTCCTCTTTTATCCACTCCATTATCGCGTCTACAAGTCGGAGCACGGGCTTGTGCAGCTCAATCGGGAATTCTTCTACTAGTTCCGTATATCTTTGCTTTGCCTTCTCCATCTCTCATCAATGTTTGATTTATTGTATACAAAGTATAATTTTTGCCACCGAGTACACAGAGAGCACCGAGTATTTACCCTCTGTGGTCTCTGTGGCTATCATTTTTGATTTACCTTCGCCTTTTCGGCAGCGTGAACCAGAACTTCGACCCTTTCCCCAGCTCGCTTGTCACCCACACCCTGCCACCATGCAGCTCTGTATATCCCTTAACAATGGCTAAACCCAATCCAAGACCCCCTTTCCTCGCTGATGAAGTACTAACTGTATAAAAGCGTTCAAAAATCCTGGGCAGTTGCTCCTCGGGAATGCCAGCGCCTGTATCTGCCACACAAACACGTATGTCCCCTTCATCCTTCCTATCCTCAACCATAATGTCTATCCTGCCTTTCTCTCCCGTATATCTGATTGCATTCGAGATCAGATTATCAAAAATAGCTGTTATTTTCTGCTTATCGCCCTCGACTTCTATCCCCTCGGGAACAACGGTAGAAACTGTTTGTTTTTTCGCATCTACCTGCGGTTTAGTGCGCTCAAGCACCTCTTCTACGATTTCTGCTATTGATACGTGTTCCAAGGCCAGCTCTACCTTCCCGGTCTCAATGCGCGTGACTTCCAACATGCGGTTAATCATCTCTTCAAGTTGAGAGGCACTCTTCTCAATAATACGAACATATTTTTTCTGTTTTTCGCTGAGCTTGTCCTGCTCCAACAAACTGGCATACCCCACAATTGGAGCCAGAGGCGAACGCAGGTCGTGGTAAGCCACGTTAAGGAAGTCAGTCTTCAGTTTGTCCAGTTCCTTGAGTTTTTCGTATGCCGCATGCAACGCATCCTCCGTTGCTTTACGCTCGGTGATATTTGCAAAAATGGAAATAGTATGCACGAAATTCTCGGGTTTTGGTTCCTTCCCACCGAAGTACCCGACCGAGTTTAATTCTAACGGGACTGTCCCTCCATCCTTGCGGTTATAACATTGATACACACCTTCCAGCGTCTCACCACGCATTAATTTCGGTATATATTCCTTTTCTGTTTTCTCTATCATCTCAGCAGCGACCAGAGGAGGAAGAACCACTTTATTTCCAGAAGCGTTTATGAACCTCGATTCCTTTACAAGATTTATGTGTTCAATTTCTTCTCTTGACCATCCTGTCCATTCCAAAAGTCTATCGGTGCAATCTACATGGTAATCCCTGTAAACATTCACAATTGCAATAGGTGAACGGTCGCACAGGTCTGAATATATTTCAGCTAAAGTTCTTATCTTCTCCTCCGCCCACCTTCGTTCCAGCGCCCTGTGAATATCCAGAATCAAGCGTTCCATATCATAGGGCTTTTGCAAATAGCTGAATGCTCCCAGGCTTACTGCTTCCATAGCAGTGTCGAGCGAAGCATAACCCGTCAGGATAATAGCCTCTGTGCGAGGTGATTTCTTCTTGATTTCTTTCAAAACTTCAATTCCCGACATATCAGGCAGTTTGAGGTCTATCAGCGCCAGGAAAATATCCTCTTCCTTTATTGCAGCTACGCCTTCTTTACCCGTCAGAACGGCTAAAGGGGTATAACCTTTGCCTTCTAATGTATCGGAAAGGG
This sequence comes from Candidatus Methanophagales archaeon, assembly GCA_021161765.1. Classification (GTDB taxonomy): domain Archaea; phylum Halobacteriota; class Syntropharchaeia; order Alkanophagales; family Methanospirareceae; genus QEXZ01. The sequence continues at coordinate 2,085 of JAGGZZ010000220.1, forward strand.
TTCTTCCCAGTTTGACGTCATCATCGACAATTAATATTTTCGGCTTCCTTTTACCTTCTTCACTCATTTGATTCTTCATTTTATTTTATCTTTTTTTCATAAGAGCTATATAAATATGGGATTATGATCATAGGAACGCGAGGCAGCAAACTTGCAATATTGCAGACAGAGAAAGTATGTGAGCGATTGAAAGAGGAGGGATTGGAGCATGAGCTTACGATACGAACAGTGCGGAGTTTAGGCGATGCCATAACGGATAGGGGTTTATACGAAATGCCCGAAAAGGGTGTTTTCGTTAAAAAACTTGATATGCTGCTTTTAGCAGGTAAAATAGACCTCGCCGTGCATTCCATGAAAGATATACCTCTGGAAAGGGACGAGCGGTTAGAGACGTCTGCGGTTTTACCTCGTGATTCTCCCTATGATGCGTTAGTATCGAAGTATAGGTTGGAGCAAATGCCTGAGAATGCGGTGATAGGGACGTCAAGCGTGCGCAGAAAGTTTCAATTCTTGAATTACATGGATGCGCGGCAAACAAACGTAAGGATAAAAGACATTCGCGGTAATGTAGACACGAGAATCGAAAAGTTCAGAAGAGGCGAATACGATGGTGTAATTCTTGCAGAAGCAGGATTTGAGCGGTTGAGGTTGGATATAGATTATGAACGGCTTGATTGTGACCCGTTTGTACCTTCGCCAAATCAAGGTATCATCGCCGTGGTTACGAGGAAAGAGTCGAAAGAGAGCGAGATTTTGAGCAAGATAGATGATGAGAGTACGAGGATAGAAGCAGAGGTGGAGAACGAAGTATTAAAAGTAATTGGCGGGGGGTGTTCGCTTCCCGTGGGCGTGCACGCACATACCCGTAGTAATAAGGAATCAGGAGATAAAATTGATTTATCTGTTTATGTTTATGTTCATGCTGGTGCTGGTGGTTCGCGTGAGGATTATATTTTGGAGAAGTGTGTGCTGAGCAGGTATAAAGACAAAGACAAAAGTAAATGTTTAGAAGAAACAAGAAACTTCACGCAGAACTTAGCTCGACGGTTTCTCGGCTTTTCTCAGCCACAAAACGCCGAAAACCAGGGCACTGGACACGATTGCTAACACATAGGCACCAACGCCAACTGCAAGTCCTATCGCAGCCACACACCAAAGACTCGCTGCTGTTGTTACTCCCTGAACATGACCTTTTTCCGCGATTATAGAGCCCGCACCAATGAATCCAATTCCCGTAACAATACCCGCAGCTACCCTTGCGGGGTCCATATTGAAATGATGAACTGAAATTATCGTGAATAAACATGCACCAAGCGAAACAAGTGCATGCGTTCTCAAGCCTGCGGGCTTGTGCACTATCTCCCTTTCCACACCTACCAGTATACCGAGCACTACGGCCAACAGCAATTGCGCTATCATCTCAATATCAACGGGTAGCATATTTGTTGTGTATAAAGTGTAACTTCCTTCTATTTAAGACACAGATTTACACTGATTTACGCAGATTTATTTTAGTTTTACCATGTTGATTCTTATCATCTGTGTTAATCTGCGTTAATCTGCGTTAATCTGTGTCTATAATTTGTTTTCTATTTTCTTGCTTGTTTTTATTATGTCGTATTCATCATATATAGCTCCTACTATCTCTTCCAGAAGGTCTTCTAAACAGACCAACCCTTTTGTTCTTCCCGCAGCGTCCACGACAATGGCGATGTGGAATTTACCACGCTGGAATTCATCAAGCAGGTCGTCCACCCTTTTCGTCTCAGGTACAAAATGAGGTCGTTTCATGAGTTCTCGTAGCGAAGCTTTGCCTTTTTTTGTAGTCTCCTTCGCCGTTATCAGCAGGTCTTTAGCATATAAAATCCCCACGATATTATCCTTTGTGACCTTAAAAACGGGAATTCTTGTGTATCCACTCGCTTTTATCAATTCCACTGCGGAATCCACGCTTTGATTGACTTCCAGGCACACCATCTCCTCCTTTGGTGTCATTACGTGCTTCACCACGATTTCGTCAAGTCTTAGCACACCCTTCATCATCTCCTTTTCGTCCTTTTCAATTGCTCCTTCTTCTTCTCCTATGTCCAGCATCGTCTCCACCTCCTCCTCGGTCATTAACTTTTTCCGGTACCGTTTCATACCCAGGAGCTGCTTTTCAAACGCGGATGTGATCACCGAAAAGACATTTGTGAGTGGCTGAGTAATAGAAACCAAAAACGCTATGGGCTTGGAAATAATCATGGAAAATCTTTCCGACTGGTGAGCGGCAATCATCTTGGGCATAATTTCACCAAACGTGAGAATTAAAAATGTCATCACGCCGATTGCAATGACCACGCCATTTAATCTACCAAAGAAGTCTATTGCGAGCGAAGTAGCTACTGCTGAGGCTGCAATATTCACTATATTATTCCAGACGGACACGGTAGTGACTACGGCTTCAGGGTCGCCCGCCAATTTATCTATCCTCTCTGCTCCTTTCACGCCGCGCTTTAACAAAGCCCGCGCTCTTAGTTTTCCTATACCAATCAGTGCGATTTCAGAGCCGGAGAAGAATCCGGATAAGACCAATAGTACAACCAGGAGTAAAAGCTTCGCAATAAGCCACTCGGACACCTCTTTTCTTTTCCCCTCCCATTATAATATAGTCATAAAGGTTTAAAAAGCTTTGTTCGTTTTAGTGCATAAACCACAAGATTACACAGATTTCCACGAGAAAATATTATTTATGTAACGATTTTTGCCTGCGTTTAATCTGAGGATAAAATATGGTTGCTATAGGTACAAGGAGTAGCAAGCCAATTGCTACTTTTCCGATGACAGAACCAGAGGCGAGGCGGATAAGAAGAACAGGCTCTTCCTTTCGCAGCTCAAACATGCAGGGTATGGTATTACCCATGAACTCCGTTGTCAGGTTGAGAATTCCATCATAAGAGCCCTCGGCAGGTGCGAGTGCTGAAACACGAATCATAGTAAAGGTATCCGGGCTAAAGGGGCTTTCCTTCACGTAAAAATACAGCACGACTCGTCGCTGTGTGACCTTCCCATCTGCATTTGATTTCTTTACGACAATGAGCTTCTTGACTGGAATGGTTAAGTAAGAACGTCGGTGTAGGCGTTTAGCAGGCTGCGTATACAAGGGTTCTCCTACCCAGCTCAAATTCCGCAGCGGTATCCACGCTTTGCCTTCTTCCTCGATTGTATAGCCCAAAGCAGGATAACAGACGATAGGAGGGTGAAAGCTTGAGTGGTTTTTTGATTGTACGATGAGGAAGATTACGGGTTGAAACGTTTCAGGGTTAACGTAATTACGCATAAGCATCACGTCTGCACCGAGGCTTTCGGCAACTCGTGTCGTGTTGTGTTCTGAGCCCACCCAACCACCGATATTATTAGGAAATGCACGCATGTGCTCGTTGTTCCCGAAATCCATCTTCGCTCTAACGGGCATTGCATCTTTGGAAGCGTGCGACAATTCGGTGTCAATCGTGGTGATGGTTTTGGCAAAGAGCGTTGACGGTGAGGAAAGAAGAAAGATAAATACGAAACCGAGCATAAGAAGTCCGATAATCCTGCAGTATTCTTCGATGAAAGTTTTCATTTCTAATCCAATCCCCGCTCCTATCCATTGCTGAGATCTTGACCCCCTGCATTTTATTCCTCCCACTGAAGTTTTACCTTCTCACCCTTTAAAAAGTTGGCATCGAAGAGGTCTAAACCATTAACTCTGCCGAATATGGATGGAACATCATCTGAATCCGCAATTGCGGTTGGAACATCAAATTCTCTATCTGCGAGTTTGATTCGCAAATCGTGAATATACGCTATTAGCCTTGCACCAGGAACCACGCCCTTAATTTCCACATATTTGCCAGTCGTTATGTCCTCTACAAAGAAGTTCCCCAAATATCTCGGCAGCATGCAAAAATCCGCTCCCGTATCTGCCAATACCTCATCTACCCAGATCCACCTATTCTTCTTTTTGGAAAAGACTTGCATCTCTACCCTTGGTCTTTTGACCTGACCAAATACATCACTTTCTTCCTGTTTATAATCAAACTCTTTTTCCATGTTCCTTTTAACTTAGCAGATTAAAACCTTTTCATGTGTCCGCCAGGCTACAGAAACCTTCCTTTTGGGATTTTTTGCCACTATTTCATCAAACTTTTCCTCGGGATTCAGCCCGTGCCAGACATCCTTTCCGTCAACCTTTATCACATATTCAAATCTTGTCTCCATTTTTATCCCCTATCAAATATTACTCATTCATTATCACCATATTTATTGATTATGTTAGCCCAATTATTCCCTGTGGATGGATCAATATTCCATTTAATCCATGCTGATAAGGTCATCTCATCCCCAGTTATATTGAGAGAATTGCTGTTTGGAACTTTGACATAATCATTCGTGCCGTCAAACTCATCTGCACCATTGATCTTTCCTGTGGCATCCATAGTTAGTCCATTCTCTGCCTCGCCATCGTTATCATTTGAGGTAGAATCAAGAAGGTCATTGTAGCTTCCACTGGTCTTAGATGTCTCCTCCAAATGTTGCACCATCCGGTAATTGCCATCCCAAACACCGCTTGGATTCTGCTGACTTCCACATTCGGAATTCCCATACCACATATAAATCGTGGTATTGGTTGTAGAGGACAAAGAAGGAATCCGTACCCACGCTTGTAATTCTCCTGTTGAGCCATTAAACTTCTCTATCTCGTGGTCCAACCTGGTTGAGTTATCGCTATCAGTGAAAACAATGTCATCGCCATCTTCTTGAGCACGGGCGGATAAATTAGTATCCGAGGCTAAATTGATTAGAACAGGGAAATCAGTCAAATCAGCAGCTATCTTGTTGTGGTCTATCTCTATCGGTTTTCGATAATGCCAGTCCGCGCTCGCAGCCGGCACGATTGAAAGGAGAACTATCGCCAC
>JAGGZZ010000231.1 GCA_021161765.1 Candidatus Methanophagales archaeon
ATATATGGGCACTGACCATCGGATACAAATAGGCAGGGAGTCTTACCCACCCGAGTATGTAGGAGCACATATAATAAAAAAACTCGTTCAGGACGCTGAGAAGCGAGTTGGGACTTCTTTTACTGATGCCATAATAACCGTGCCTGCATATTTCATGGACCCGCAGCGGCAGGCGGTTAAGGATGCAGGCGAGATTGCTGGCTTGAACGTGCTTGGAATATTAAACGAGCCAACGGCAGCCGCACTGGCTTTTGGGTTCGAGGAAGAAGAAGAGCGAAGGATTCTCGTCTATGACTTCGGTGGTGGTACGTTTGACGTTTCGGTTCTCACCATAGGCGGCGGGTTCTTCGACGTTGATGCGACAAGTGGCGATAATCACCTGGGTGGCGACGACATAGATGCACGAATCGAAGAGTTCATGCTGAATAAAATAAAAGAAAAGCATAAAATAGACCTGAAAAAGAACCGCGAAGCAAATAGAGGTGTGCTCCAGTCGCTGAGAGAAGAAGCGGAGCGGGTGAAGATAGAGCTGTCGAGCAAAGAAAGTGCAACGGTTAATTTGCCTTTTGTTGGCAAGGGTAAACGAGGCGCACCGATTGGATTCAGTTATGTGCTTTCGAGGCGTGAATTTGACGGATTAATTGTGGATTTCGTTGAACGGACGAGGAAACCGATGGAACAGGCGCTTAACGATGCCGCGCTTTCCCCTGGAGATATTGATGATATACTTCTGGTTGGTGGAACCACGTACATACCCGCGGTAAAGGAGTTTGCGCGTGAATTCTTTGGCAAAGAGCCGGAGCATAAAGTGAACCCAATAGAAGTAGTTGCGCTTGGGGCGGCGGTTGCCACCCTGAAAGAAGGCATAAAGGAGAAGGAGACGCCGGGAAAAATAAGGCGACCGGTAGAAATAAGTGACGTCATCTCTCGCTCGCTCGGTGTTTTGACCTCTGACGGGACGGTTCCAAAGATCATTACGAGGAATACGAAGATTCCCATCAGGCAAACGCAGTTATATACAAATTCGTGGGACTACATGGATGAGGGGATAATCTCAGTTTATCAGGGAGAAAGCATGTATCCGGAAGAGGAAGGGTTTTTGGGCGAGTTCTGGTTTGAAATAGAGCCGAAACCGGCGGGCGAGTCAAAAATTGACATCACTTTTGGGGTGGGCGAGGAGTTTGGCATTTTGCACGTAACCGCGCATGACCACGACTCGGGCAATGTACGAAAGGTAAAGATGGAAGCAGTTGGCAGGCTCACAAAGAAGGAAAAGAACAAGTGGATGAAGAAAATGCTGAACATGCATGCGATTAAGGTACAAGTCGTGAACGTGGAAACGGAAGATACGCTCAACTACTATCTCAATCCAAATGCGCATATTAGAGACGTAAGGAAGGACCTGATGAGAAAAGGTATTTTAAGCAAAGGAATGGGCATTTTTTACAGGGATGATGAACTTGACGATGAACAGCGAGTTAAAGATACAGCGATTAAGGATGGCTCAGGGCTGGAGTTAAGGCAAAAGCAAAAGTAAAGGAGTGAAATGGCGGAAGAGAAGAAAGCGTATGACGATTGGATGCAACATTACGCATGTGACGACCCCTACTGGAAAGTTCCCACTCGATACATGGACCGGTCGAGGGTGGGGGGGCAGGAAAGGAAGCTCGATAAGTTTGACCGGCTCTACCCTGGATGTGTAGATGACCTATTCGAAGGGGTGCCGACCTATTATTGCGTGCTTTGTGTATCAAAAAACGATTCGCGGGAAGCGATTGAAAAGGCGTATGAACGAAAGAAGAAGTGCTCGGTTTATCCCGAGGAGGTGGTTGAAAGGGCATACGAGATGCTGAGTGACAAGGGAAAGCGCTCTGCTTACGATGAGATCATACGCGTTTTTATGAAAGTCCTGCTGGCATTCACCGCAAGTGAGAAGCGAGAAATAACAGAGGACCACGCGGATTGGTTAGAAAGGGAAAAAAAGCGTGCTACAATGGAGTATATCATGGAAAATCATGGTGCATGGTTTTACCTTTTCTCTCGTGGCGCACCCACATTTTATGAACTCCTGGGTGTGAACAGGGCGAAACTAAAAGAGGGAGAAGAAGTAAAATGTAAAAAGAAGAACGTGGACCCCAGATTAGCAGAGGAGATTTGTAAAACACTAAATAATCCTCAATTGAGGTTTGAATACGATTTCATGCTTGATGAGCTGAGTAGTATTTTTGATGCGAACCCATTCGCGGAAGAACTCTTATCGGGACTGCAGGGTCGTGGGGCGTTCCACAGAAGGAAAAAAGCGTTTTTGAAGGGCAAAGATGCGGCGTATTTAATGGTGCTCAAATATCACAATTACTTAAACAGGTACGAGAAGACAATGGACGAGCATCGGGACTGGCAGGAATATACGGGAGATAAAACGTTTTACAGCGTGTTAAACATGGATGCGGGTTCTGTTCCCGCGGATAAACGAGAGGCAGAGCGTTTTATCAGAGATGCATACCGGGATAAAGAGAGAACGGAAGAGGTAAATCTTGCGTACAGCGTTTTAAAGAATTCCCGACTGCGAGAGGACTACGACTGGCTGTTAAAACACGGGGAGTGGCTGAGTAAGATGCACAAATTGAATATAGAAAAGGCAGGCAAGGTGCAAATAAATGCGGTGATGGAAATGGTAGATGCCGCGGTTGGGAACACGAAATAAATTGTGGACACAGATTAACGCAGATGATAATATAGTGGTTTAGCGGTTTGGTCAAAGGGACTGATGAGCCGATAACGAGCTAAACATCTAAACTCGCTTAATCCGTGTAAATCCGTGTCTTAAATAGAAGGAAACTATCCTTTATATACAATAAAAAATGAAAATAGCTTTTTACCATCGAAGTGTGTGCGGAGGGATAAAGACACACGTTGATGCACTTTCTTATGAATTCAAACGGTTGGGGCATGAAGTAAAGGATATTGACCAGTACTCACTTGGCTCTTACATGCTGGGCAATCCTTCGGGTGGTATTTCTTATGGTTTTGACTTTGGCTTCTCATTAAAAAAGATAAAACGAGAGGTAGAAGATTGTGATATTCTTCATATACACCATGCAGCTACGTCATCCGAGTTTTTCCTGCCCTTCTCTTCTATTTGCTCCGAGTTAAATATCGTCAATACGTTTCACATTGCCGCAGGGGATAGCTTGAGCGGAGAGCTGGCAAAAGCCCTTATCGGTGCTCTTGCTTCCCTATACGCAGGACGTTCAAAGAAATTTATCTCAGTAAGCGAAGAGATAGCAGCGGATATTCGCAGATACACGCAGGGATGGGGATATGGAGATAATGGCAACGGAACAGAAACGGTGGTCATACCAAATGGAGTAGATATAAATCGCTTTTATCCGCGTGCACAGGAACAAGAGAACGATAAAGGCGTATGCATCGGCTATCTCGGGCGATTATCGCCGGAAAAGAACGTAATAAACATGATAAAGGCGGTGAAGGCATTAGAATCGGATAAAATCCGTCTGAAGATTGCGGGAGATGGACCGTTATACGACAGGATAAAAAAGAAGGAAGGGGAAAAAATAGAGGTGTTAGGATATGTCGAAGACGCTCCTGCGTTCTATCGAAGTCTGGACGTTTTTTTGCTGCCTTCTAAGCTTGAAGCACAACCAATAGCGTTGCTCGAAGCGATGGCGTCCGGATTGCCGGTAATTGCTACTGATGTCAGCGACAATAAATATTTTGTCCATGGAAATGGTATCCTATGTGGTACAACAGCGAAGGAAATAGGAGCTGCGATAAAAGAGATGCTAAACGAGGACCTGGCGAAGATGGGCATTGAATCGAGGAAGATAGTCGAGCGCGACTATACGTGGGACAAGATAGCAAAGAGGACGCTGGACGTGTATAAATCGGTAGTATAAATCTTAGATTAGAAAATCCCAAAATTCCACCAATGATCACACCAAAGATTTCACCACTCAATTCCATATTATTTTACTCCTACACCTATTTAAAAAGTTTAGTATATAGCGTTATGGACTCTGTTTTGTGCGTCTTTCCCTTTTCCTCATCTACCATAACCACCGGCATAGCACCCGTTTTTTCATAACCATAACGTTCTCCTTTCCCCTCTTTCCTCTCCTTCTGTCCCGATATATATCTCTCCACCACCTTCCAGCCATGCCCCACCGAACCATGATAACAACTTGGTGCCCACAAATGGTCCGGACACCACTCCTTAAGCTGCGGAAATCCCTGTTTCTTTGGTAAAGCGTATCCTTTTCAAATTAAAAGGTAACTCAAAAATGCAATTATACTGAATCATCGACAATGCCATCATTGTTGAGTGATGC
>JAGGZZ010000013.1 GCA_021161765.1 Candidatus Methanophagales archaeon
ACAACAGGCTCACTGTAATGCTTCATACTTTCGAATGGAACTATCTCCGTGGTCGAAAGCGTAGAACCCACTGCCGCATCTTTCAGACCTACGAGCGCAACTATGTTACCCGCAGGCACCTTGTCCACTTCTACACGCTCCTGACCCTCGAATATCCCTACCTGCTGTATTCTGTTCTTCTTATACAAGCCGGATATGAACACTTCCGTGCCTTTTTCCACGGTTCCGCTAAAAAGTCTGCCGGTAGCCACTTCCCCTGCATGGGGGTCCACGGAGATGCTGGTTACCATAAAAGCGACGTCCCCCGACCGATCACAGCTTGCCATGCTTTTTCCTATCCCGCTCTCGGCATCTCCCTGCCATATCACCGGAACTCGATACTGCTGTGCCTCCATGGGATTTGGCAGATGCTCGGTTATCATATCAAGAACTGCTTTATAAGCGGGACATTTCAACGCTAATTCCTTCATGTTCCCCTGCTTGCAGTAATCAAAAACCTCCTTGAAGCTAATCCCTGTCTTCTTCATGGTCGGAACACTAATAGCCCAGTTATACAGCGCGGAGCCAAAAGCGACATTGCCCTTTACCGCATCGAGCTTCCAGTCCTCGTATTTGTCCTTTTTCATACCACGCATCAGCTTGTTCACCTTGTCTATTATCTTACTGAGCTGGATTTGCATCTGCTGCGCATCCACTTTCAGCTCGTTTATCATCCGGTCAACTTTGTTAATGTAAAGAACAGGTTTTACGTTCTCTTTCATCGCCTGCCTCAGCACGGTCTCGGTCTGCGGCATCGCACCCTCCACGGCATCAACGACTACCACAGCGCCATCAACCGCTCTCAGCGCCCTCGTCACATCGCCGCCAAAATCCACGTGCCCGGGCGTATCAATAAGATTTATGAGATGCTCTTCTCCTTTATAATCATAAACCATAGACGCATTCGCAGCGAATATCGTTATCCCTCTTTCCTGTTCCAGATGGTAAAAATCCGTGAACAGTTGCTCGCCTGCTAATTCTTTCGATATTATTCCCGCACCGGCAAGCAGGTTGTCAGTCAACGTTGTCTTCCCGTGGTCTATATGAGCGATAATGCCGATGTTTCTTATTCGCTCCGTCTTGTCCATCAATACCTTCACCTTTTCCGCAGCCTTTTTTCCTCGTGTTGCCATTTTCGTTGCTTCTTCTCCTTCTCTTTCTTGTTTTATTTTTGTTTTGTATATGATAAAGTATAAGCCTTCTTCTATTTAAGTTAAGACACAGATTTACACTGATTTACGCAGATTTATTTTAGTTTAACCGTGTTGATTCTTATCATCTGTCTGTGTTAATCTGTGTCAACGATTTATTTTCTATTTTCTGGTAAACGCGAGAAGCACAGCCAAGTGCAGCTGCGAATGCTGCTACGATACACGTAATGAGCAAAATCGTGGGAATCACGCCGAGAAACGCTCTTATGGCTTTTTCGCCCATACCTTAAGTATAATTAATTTTATTGCGTTTAAATTATCGTTCCTTAATTCTATCCGCAATCGTTCTTATCTCACTTGATATCTCATTCAAACTCGCCCTTATCCGTATCAAGTCTCTTGCAACACTCCTCTTCTCATCATCCTCACTCCTTGCAAACCGCGTTGATATCGCATTGATTGAACTTGATTTCTCCTCTATCTTCCCCGATGTATCATTCAACTCTGCTGAAATCTTACTCACATCCACTCCTTTACCACCACCTCTCGAAACATACACATACACAAAGCCGGAACCCAATATCAAGCCCACTATTACCGACAGGAGAGCATAAAGTATAACCGGAGGCGGCTCAGCCACGACAGATAATTTCTTATAATGTTCCGACAGCTCAGATGCCCAACCTGGATGCCCTCTTTCATAGAGCTCGCGTATAGCCTCTTCCAAATCGGTTCCACCAATCTTACCTCTTGCCTCTTCTAAATTTTTATCTATTTCGCTCTCTGCATCTTGAATTTCTTCACTCGTCGAGAAGAACTCCATTGTCGGCTCCAACTTCTTTCTAATTGTTTCTAATGTCGCACCATCCTTTGTCTCTCCAACAATTAATCTGACGTATACTTCAGCCTCGCCAATTCCATAGATGTCGTATGCTTCGAACCTCGGCTCTTTTACTTTCCTTATTGGCTTTGGAACCTCTCCAGACAATATCACCTTTGGAACCATGCGTTCATGCTCCTCCTTCCCTTTCCACACAATCACCTCTGCAGAATGATAGATGTCGTCGCCGAACTTCCATTCCGGGTTCTCCAGATTTGTCTCCAGTTTTAAGACGTAATCATCCGGAATATGGATCTTCTCGATCTTGCTCACGTAGATATTGAATTCAAGCCTATCGCCTTCAAATATATTGATTTTACGCCTATCACCTTCAAATTGCTCTAAAAACTTCGTATAGCTCATCTTACTTCCGGTCTCCAAATTGAGCACATACGACTTATCCTCATCGAGCCTCAGCACATCTTGAGCAGATGCAATCCCAATTCCCACGGATAAAAACAAAAGTGCAAGTGTCAAAACAACGAGTGAAACATAAAATAAACGCTTCATACTTCTTTCCCTCCGTAATTACTCGCTACCGCGTGGACTATATAAATCCCAAATTCGAAATTCGAAATCCTAAACAATCCCAAATTACCAAAATTCCAATGACAAAAACAGCGAAAGCGTTCTTTGGTAAAGCTTCCTTTAGAAAGGTTTGTTTTGAATTTTTGGTTTAGAAATTTGAATTTGTTTAGGATTTGGTGCTTAGGATTTAGGATTTCCCACATTTTATTGTACATCTTCTTTCCCCCTTATATTCAGAGATAAATCGGGCAGCTCTTCTCCCTTCATCTCCTCCTTCCCCTCTTCAACAACTTCAATCTCCCCCGCTTCTACGATCTTTTTCAATTCTTTTAATGAGGATAACACCATTGCAAGAGGTCCACCCATCTCTTTTGTTCCCTTTGCCGCCTTCATACTATCCTCTCTCAGCTTCGAAATTTCTGACTCCGCCTTCGTTATATGCCTTATCACGCTTGAGGTGGTCTCTTCAGAAGGTATCCTGCCGAGGAAACCCATCGCTTTTTCAATCACCGATTTTATATCGTCACTGAACCTGTTCGACAGGTCTTCAATCCGGTCAAGCAATATCTCCATATTTCTTGAGGAGTCGTCTATCATTCTCAGCATTTTCTCTGCTTTATCTCCAGCAGGTGCCCTTTCCATTCCTTTTAATTTAAATATCAAATCATCAAGCTCGTTTTTCAGGTGTGTAAACCCTCTTTCCGCTTCTTTAGTCCATCGCTTCACCTTTTCCATGCCTTTACTTGCGTTTTCAAGTCCGTGAACCAGCATCGTAAGATTTGCTATTGAGTAGCTCTCCGGGTCAGGGACACGCACATTTTTTATGTCCTCTGCCATATCCAGGCCGGTTAGCAAATCATCGAACATCTTCAGGCACTGTGCAAGCACGACAGGAACGTTGTTCCAGATTGCTTC
>JAGGZZ010000142.1 GCA_021161765.1 Candidatus Methanophagales archaeon
CTCGCACTTCTGTATAGTATACGCGGAAAGAAGAAGGAACTAATCAGAAAAATATGAAAATCGGCGTTTATGTATGCTCGACTTTATCTCAACGAGGATATGCTCCCCGTCTTTTACAATCAAATCAACTTCTACTTTCGACGGGTGTCCGAAGACAGTACCTTCTTCATCGTTAGTAATCCATCTTTCCACCTCACCGCCAAAATACTGTTCCACAATGCTTTTCATACCTTCTCTGAAAGATTGCTCGCTGAAAATACCCCATCTTGAGCCCAAAGCCTCTATCTTCAGGTCTAATCCCTTTAACATCCTGCCATGCTCGTCAAAACGTTTACTATGTTCCTTCAGAGTCAAGAGAATCCCCTCGAACTTGCGATCATGCTCCTCAAAGCGCCTACTGTGTTCCTCCAGTGTAGCTAAAATCTTCTCGAACTTGCGGTCATGTTCCTCAAAGCGCCTACTATGTTCCTCCAGCCTGCCCAAAATCTCATCAAATTTCCGGTCGTGCTCCTCCAACCTGCCTAAAATCTCATCGAACCTACAATCGTGCTCCTCCAGCCGTTCAAGAACCTCTTTAAAACCCACAAGCCCGGCTACGCTCATCCTGAACTCCCGGTCTTCTCCAAGTAACGTAAGAATCCTGCTCTTCAATTCTGCTTCTGCCATTTCTTTATTCCTCTTTTGTTTTTGTATTGTATATAAAGTATAACTACCTTCTATTTGAGGACACGGATTTACACAGATTTACACGGATTTTTTTCTTTTGCCGTTGGGCTGATGGCATATTTTTAACGGCATTGCTCGTTTCATCTTGTCTGTGTTAATCTGTGTCAACAATTTATTTGTATTTAAATTAAATTTTAAATTTAAAATTAAAACGGTTTGCATTCATGTCATCACCTCTATCTGTGCATATATCTGCTCATCCTTGAAGTGCCGCATTGATATTGCTCCGGAAGGACATACAGACCCGCAAGAACCACAACCCTTGCATACCACTTCATTCACACGCATTACCCCTGCTTCGAGCGAGAGGGCATCAAACGGGCAGATTGCTTCGCAAGTTCCACATCCCACGCAGATACTCTCATTTACACTTGCTACTAACGGCTCTACCTCCACTTCACCGCGCATCAGCGGTATTGAAGCTCGTATTGCCGCACCAACCGCCTGTGCAACGCTATCGGGAATATCCTTTGGTGACTGGCAGCATCCCGCGATGAAAATACCCTCTGTGAAGGTATCAAGAGGACGGAGTTTGGGATGCGCCTCTAAGAAGAACCCATCTCCACTTCTCGTGATCTTCAATATTTTAGCGAGTTCTCCTGCGTCTCTTCTTGGCACGATTGCATTCGCCAGAACTACCAAATCAGCTTCTATTTCTATCCTTTCACTCCCGCTTACCGTCCTTACTATCACTTTATCATCCCCTTCGCTCCGCTTTATCACCTCCACTTCGTCTTCGAGCTCCTTTCTTATGTATTCCACCCCCTCCTTTTTCACACGATTATAAAACTCTTCAAATCCTTTTCCATACGCCCTCATATCATTGTAGATTATCCTGACCCTCGCATCCGGTATTTTATCACGTACCAGATGCGCCTGTTTCGCTATGTACATGCAGCACACTCGAGAGCAGTATTCGTTCCTTTTTGAGGTTTGAGGTTTGAGGTTTGAGGATTTTGCATCCTGTATCCTGTATCCTGTATCCTGCATCCTTCCACTTTCCACGCTACCCCCTCTCTCCCGTGAACCAACGCAAGAGATAAAAACCACTTCTTTTGGCTCCTTGCCATTTATTATAATCTTACCACCAGTAGGACCCGAAGCAACCGAAAGCCGTTCAAACTCTAAACCCGTCAGAACCTCATCGTACTTATAGCCATACGCCGGTCTTTCCACAGGGTCGAGCAATTCGTATCCCGTTGCAACCACTATCGTCCCTACTTCTATTTCTATCTCTTCCTCGTGCTGCTCAAAATCAATCGCATCTGCGGGGCACGCTTCTTTACACGCTGGATATTTGCCACATTTCCCTTTTGTTATGTATAGGCAACGTTCTGCATCTACGGTATAAGCCAGAGGAACGGCTTGAGGAAAAGGAACATATATCGCACTTCTTTTCCCCAATCCTGCGTCAAATTCATTTGGGATTCTTCCACGAAGCAGACATGCATTTGCACATTCACCGCAACCCGTGCATTTATGCTCATCCACGTATCGGGGTTTCTTCCCTATCTTCACCTCATAGTTCCCTATATATCCCTTTACTTCCTTCACCTCGGAATACGTGAACAACTGGACGTTCTTGTGCCTTTCTGCTTCCACCATCTTCGGTGAGAGAATGCAAGCCGAGCAATCTAAAGTCGGGAACGTTTTGTCAAGTTGAGCCATGTGCCCGCCGATCGAAGGCTCTTTCTCTACTAAATACGTCTCAAATCCCTTGTCCGCGATCTCAAGAGCTGCATAGATTCCTGCTATTCCCCCTCCTATCACCAGCGCTCTTGGTATAACGCTTACTTTCTTCCTCTCTAAAGGTTCTAGCAATGCCGCCTTAGCTACTGCCGAAGCAACTAAATCTTTCGCCTTCTCTGTTGCTCCTTTAAGGTGTACCCAGGCGCATTGCTCTCGTATATTTGCCATCTCGAAACAATATGGATTCAAGCCCGCATCGGCACACGCATTTCTAAATGTGGGCTCATGCATCCTCGGCGAGCAGGAGGCAACAACCACGCGGTTCAATCCATACTCCTTTATATCGCTTTTTATCAATTCCTGACCCGGGTCTGAGCACATATACTGGTAATCTCGCGCAACGACTACGCAGGGTAAACCCTTCGCAAACTCCGCCACTGCTTTAACATCTACCGCCGCTGCTATATTCACGCCACAATGGCAGATATAAACACCCGTGCGAATAGTTTCCATTCTATTCAATATTCCAACCGTAAGATATAAAAGATATTCGTTTTTTTCGAGCTAATTAGCACATTAAAAATAACAAGCAACAATACTTTTAACAGGAATTGGTATCGAAATGCCAGCAAGAGGAAAGGACAGAATAAAATTTCTGGGGACTGCGGGTGCGAGATTCGTAATGATAACGCAGTTTCGGTCCTCTGCTGGTACGGTTCTTAGCTTAAAAGGCACGAACATCCTTATAGACCCGGGTCCAGGCACGCTGGTACGATTCGCATCCTGCAAGCCGAAACTCAACCCCGCTAAGTTGCATGCGATTATCTTAACCCATAAGCATTTAGACCACTCTAATGACGTGAATGTGATGATAGAAGCGATGACCGAAGGGGGTTTCAAACCACGAGGTGTGCTTCTGTGCCCAAACGATGCTCTGTCTGACGAAGGAGATGCGGTTATTTTGAACTATTATAAACATCTCCTTGATAGGGTAGAAGTGATGACCGAAGGAGGCAACTACTCAATCGGTCAAATTGAGATAAACACGCCTAAAAGGCATGTGCATGGCGTGGAAACGTATGGATTGAACATAAAAGAAAGGGGGGCAAAAAGGACAAAAGTCTCTTTTCTCGTAGATACGCTCTATTTTGATGGTTTAGCGAATTATTACGACGGAGAAGTGCTCGTGATGAACGTGGCGATGTATGAAAAACGAGAAGGAGTGAACCATCTGTGTGTGAACGATGCGAGAACGATTATAGAAACCAGAAAACAGAAGCCAAATGTCGTAATCCTCACGCATTTCGGTATGACCATGCTTAGAAACAAACCGTGGGAAATAGCAAAACGGCTAAGCGAAGAGACAGGTGTGGATGTGATAGCGGCACATGACGGTATGGAATTTGAGCTGGATGAATATAGTCATTCCAGTAATAAATTGTAATTAATAAACCACGAGATTTCACGAGATTAACACAAGAAATGGTAGTTAATAGAGAATAAAATCACTAATATAACGCTGAAACTTGATTATTATTATTGTTTTCTCGTGGAAATCTGTGTAATCTTGTGGTTAATAATTTTCGAAATTTTTTTAGCGGTTTGCTTTTCGGTTATCTAAACCACCAAACCGCTTTTAGACTCCTTCCTCCTCAAGCCATCTTCATCCGCATATTTCTCTATCAATGGTTTTAGCTCCTCGCTATACCATCCCTTTTCGATATATCGGGGGTATATCGGCAATCTTCCTCTTAATTCAAAAGGAGCAATTGCTTTCCTCAGTTCCTCCTCTTTTGGCCACGGTGATTCGGGGTTTATATAATCAATGGTCCTTTCCGATATCCCACCTAAATCCGATGCCCCCAGTTCTATTAGTACCCTAGGCGCAGTCAAATTTGGCGGGACCTGTATCGCTATTTCATCAGGCAATATCTCTCGCGCTGCACGGACAACTTCCTTCATGTCCTCAAAGCTCGGCGGGCTCTCGTTCCACATCGGCGTGAGCGGCTTGGGAATGAAAGGCTGAATAATGACTTCCTGTATATGCCCGTATTTCCTGTGCAGCGATTTTATAGCATGCAAGGAGCGAATACGATCTTGTGGGTTTTCTCCTATCCCGACCAACAAGCCAGTAGTAAAAGGTATTTCGAGTTTTCCCGCTTCCGCTATCATTTTCAATCGCTCTGCCGGGATTTTTCCCGGTGAGTTCCTGTGCGCTTCGAGTTCTGCTGCGGTGGTTTCGAGCATCAAGCCCATTGAGGCATTCAGGTCTCGCAGCACGGTTAGCTCTTCACGACTCAGCACGCCCAGATTACAGTGTGGAAGCAATCCATGCTTTATCGCAAGTTTGCATAGCTCTCGCGTGTATTCAACAAGCGAGGAATGACCTGAGTCAAGAATCGCTTTTTTGAAGTAAGAAGAAAGATTTGGTTTTGCGAGTTCCGGCTTCTCACCAGCAGTAAAAAGAGCTTCTGTTGCTGCTCCTTTTGCTTTCGCGAGCGCTAAAAAATCGTTCATGCTTATTAAATACGCATCGTCAGGGCTGCGAGCTCGGAACACGCAGTAGTCGCATGCATTCCGACTTACGTTCGTCACCGGGATAAAAACATTTTTAGAGAAGGTAACGACGCAATTGTTTTTCATTTCTTCTTTCGTGTTGTTTAGCTCCTTTTATAACCACAAGATTACACAGATTTCCACGAGAAAGTTAATTTTCTCGTGTCCATCTTGTAAAATCTCGCGGTTTTTCTATTTCGGCTATACAAGTACTTAAATCTTTTAAAAAATAGAACGATAACCAGAAAAGATAATAGAATATAAGAGACATTAAACTTTTATCAAAAAGAGAGTGATTCAGATGAAAGTCACGATAATAGGCGGAGCAGGTGGGATGGGGAGATGGTTCGCCGGGTTTTTCGCCGGAAACGACGTTGAGGTGCGGATAGTAGACAAAAGCCCCGAAACGGAGGCGATTGCAAACCAAATAGGCGTGGCATTCTCGAATACGGATATTCTAAACGTTACGGAAGGCGAAGCGGTGGTAAACGAAGAGATTGTGGATACGGACGTATTGCTCGTCTCGGTGCCCATAGACATAACGGGACGTGTAATAGAGTGCGTAGGACCGAAGATGCATGAAGATTCGCTGCTGATGGACATAACGTCAGTAAAAAAAATGCCGGTAGCGATGATGCAAAAATTTACAACCGCAAGCATCGAAATTCTTGGCACGCATCCTTTGTTCGGTCCCACGGCAAAAAGTATGCGAGGTCAAACGATCATATTCGTGCCTTCGAGAAAAGGTCCCCTATACGAAAGGATATATGGAATGTTTGAGAGGAACGGTGCCAGAATCGAAGTCTTAACCGCAGAGGAACATGACGAGATAATATCGGTAATCCTGGGACTGACACATTTTATCCTGCTCTCATTTGGCATCACGTTAAAGAATCTCGATTTTGATGTTGAACGGTCAAGGAGGTTCATGAGTCCGATGTACGAGATAATAATGGATTTCGTGGGTAGACTGTTGCATCAAGACCCGCATTTATACGCGATGATACAGACGAATTTCGAGATGGGCGAGATACACGAATCTTTTTTGACGGTTGCAAACAGGTTGTATGGGCTGGTATCGGAGGATAAAGTGGATGAATTTGTGGAGGAGATACGGGAAGCGAAAAAGCATTTTGGAGATACGGAGACAGAAAGAGCGATGACGGATTCGGATAGGGTGATTGAGGAGAAAATAAATCTTTCTTTGGAAAAGAAAACTCTATTAGCAAACTTTCACAGAAAGAAAGTTTGAGCATTTCTTTGTCCAACGTACCGGCATTCTTCGCCGCTCCCGCTACAATATACACGCCTTCATAGGAGGATGCAGCCATCATAGTCGGGGATGCGCCCCATTTGCTTTCAAAGTCTTCCTTGAATTTTGCAACTGCACTGTGGATTGGTCCCGATGGAATAGCAAAAGGACTGAATCTGCTCTCCTGTATCGAGAAGAATTGGGAAGAAGTCTGAGGGGCTATAAAAGGGGTCTTCGAAACGAAAAAACATTCTCTTTTATATACCCTAATATAATAATATAACCCATAAAATAAAGAAAAGTAAGAGGTGATAGAAAAAGACATGAAAACGAAATACGCGTTTGCATTTACGCTTTGTTTGCTCGTGCTCTTGCTTCTTGCAGGGGCGGGAGTCGCATCAGCGCAAGGAGCAACAGCGGCGACAGTAAGTGGAGTCACCGATAACGGATGGATAGCAATAGCAGCAGCCATTACAATGGCTGGTGGAGCACTGGGTGCAGGCTGGGCAATATCGGCTACGGGAGTCGCGGCTGCGGGAGCTACGGCGGAGAAGCCAGAGACGTTTGGTCGTGTGCTGATATTCGTTGCGCTTGCAGAAGCGATTGCCATCTACGGGCTTTTGATCGCGTTTATGCTCTGGACGAAGATTGCAGTATAAATATAGCGGTGAATGCAAAATAGGAATAATGGAGCGGGGCTGTTTGGAAAGATAAGAGGGAAGCTCGGAGCTAATGTTCTTTTACGTGCCCTTCCATACACGCTTCTTATTTCCGCTCTCACCATCGTGGGCTTATTTGGTGGCTTTGCGCTGGGAAAAGGATTGGGAAGCAGTATAGCGAGCTTTGCCTTTTCTCTTTCTTTTTCTTTTCTCGGCTTCTTCCTCGGATTGTTTCTCTCCTACCTCATCGTGAAGAAGAAGTATCCGCTAAGCGATTTGTGATGTACCGAAAAGCATTTTTAGTGAAATTGCTAAACCCTTAAATTTCACCGCAGAGCATACAGAGAACGCAGAGGCACCAGAAAAATCTAAGCAACGATTGAAACCAGTCCTAAAACTCGGCGTACTCGGCGCTCTCCGCGGTGATAAATCGCAGATTAAGAATAGGGCGATTGCTCGCCCCTTCTTATCTCAGAACGGTACGTGAAAGTTTCCCCTCATACCGCTCGGGCATTTCATAACCCTTTCTGTACCGGGCAGCAGTTTGGTTCCGTGGCACTTGGTCTTTTGATGTGCTGAGAAGAGAGATTGGTTTTTATATGTGCGCGGAGACTATTGTCTGTTGCTGGGTGATTGTTGGACAGCCTATAGAAAAAAGAATAACTGTGCTAAAAGAAAAACATTAAAAAAAGGTTGTAAGAAAGGGTTATGAAAACTACCGAAGAACTGTATCGCATACAGCGAGAAATCGCATCCAAAGCGCTAATAGAAGATAAACTGAGCCTAAAAGGCTTAAAACTAATCGCAGGTGCAGACCAGGCTTTCTTTTACGAATCAAAAAACGCTACAGAAAATAAAGACGAAGACGAAGCCAAAGATAGACAAGAGAAAATAATATCTGCGGTTGTAGTGCTCGAATACCCATCCATGAAGTTTATTGATTATTCATACTCGGTGCTGCCTGTGGATTTCCCTTATATCCCCGGGCTTCTTTCGTTCAGAGAAGCGCCAGCCATAATAAACGCTTTTAACGCACTTGAAAACACAACCAAGCCCGACCTGTTAGTAATAGATGGCGGTGGAATAAACCATCCGAGGTTTGCAGGTTTAGCCACGCATGTGGGTGTTGTTCTGGACATAGCGACCGTGGGTGTGGCAAAGACCCTCCTGTGTGGCAGTGGTGAAGTGCCGATGACCGAAGGCGAAGCGCGTAGGATAAAATACAAAGGTAGAGAAATAGGCTATTATCTCAAGAGTAAAAAGGGCTGTAGACCCATAATCGTAGCGCCAGGGCATAAAATATCGCTACAAAGTTCGCTGCGGCTGATAAGAAATTGCATCCGCAAGCATAAACTACCTGAACCCACGCGAATGGCGCATTTATATGCGAATAGGATAAAGAAGGAATTTGTGCAGTTAAAGTAAAAACCACGAGATTTCACAAGAAACCTTCTCTTAGAAAGAAAAGCTTTACCAACAACTTTTTTACCTTCGGTAAAAACCTTGACTAAAAACATTCACTTAGTTTTTCTTTTAGTACAGGTTTTCTTTTTGTAAAAAAGAAAAAGTGTTGTGCAATCTTGTGGTTACATTTCACAGCTGAAACAATAATGCAATCACCGAGCCAATCATTATCAACGCCATTAATATGCCTATTATCGCTCTCTGCCACCTTTTACTACTTTTCTCCTTCTTCCTGTTCACTCTCTTATTTTTCGCCATCTTCTCTTTTTAAAGTATTTTTTTCTACTTTGAGAAATCCAACTATATTCAGCAAAGATTTCTTTTCGGTTAAACGATTAAGAACATCGTTGAAACTTTCTCCTTCTCCTTCCTCTGCCTCCAATCTTGCATATGCCCCTTCCGATATTGATATGCTCTTAGTACTCATATTTCCTTCTCTACATTAATATATTTATTACTCAATTTAAATTTGTTATAGTCACTTAATTAATTTTATCGCACCTAAACAAATACAATTTTTCTAGTGTCTTAACAACTTAATTTTGGAACAATTTAATAACCTCTAAATACCATGAATTCTTCATGGTAGGAGTAATAAAACTTAAAGAGGATGAGGTAAAGTTTCTCAGAGATTTTGTGAAAAAGGGGCGGAAAAGTGCAAGAGAGCTAACCAGAGCACGTATTCTGCTGCTGGTGAACCAGCAAAAGGGGGATACGGAAATAGCGGAAATATTAGAAGTTGGAAGGAATACGGTTTGGAGAACCAAGAAAAGGTACCGGGAAGAAGGCCTTCAAAGCGCGCTGACAGAGAAACCAAGACCGGGACAGCCAAAAAAATACACGGAACGGCATGAAGCAGAAATCATAGCGCAGGCATGCACCAAATCGCCAGATGGCAGAAAGAGATGGTCGCTTACATTACTCACCGAGGAGATGAGGAAGAGGGAGGGGTTTGAAACAATAAATCGTGAGAGCATCCGGCTTATTTTAAAAAAAGCAAAACAAAGCCGTGGCTGAGAAGGATGTGGTGCATCCAGACGATTGATGCGATATTCAGAGCTTGCATGTACGATGTCCTTGACCTGTATGAAGAACCGTACGACCCGAAAAGACCCATCGTCAATCTTGACGAGAAACCGAAGCAACTTCTCGGCGAGAAGAGAATGTCAATCCCCATGAAGCCGGGAAGCCCTGAAAAATACGATTATGAATACATAAGAAACGGCACAGTAAACATATTCGTGGCAGTCGAATTTAAGGCAGGAAAACGGGTGACGCAGGTTACCGAAAGAAGAACGATGAAGGATTTCGCGCGGTTCGTGAAGATGCTCGTTGACGAATATCCAGATGCAGAAGTCATTCGGCTGGTCACCGACAACCTCAACACTCACAAGGAAAAGGCATTCTATGAAACATTCAGCAAAGATGAGGCAGAAAGAATCCTGAGCAAAATCGAATTCCATTACACGCCGAAACACGCAAGTTGGCTCAACGCTGCGGAAATCGAAATCAATGTGATGGACATCGAATGCACTGGCAGGCGAATCGGTAACATGGAGACACTGACCCAAGAAGTCGTGGCATGGACCAAAAGAAGGAATGATCAAGAAAAGAAGATCAACTGGAAGTTCACGAAGGAGAAGGCGGATAAGAAGCTATCCAAGTATTACGTTCCATAACTAAATTGTCATAACACTACTGTTCCATTTTCTAACTTCTTTAAGCTGGTTGCATCTGAATAGGAGGCAGCATCAAAGTGTAACCCGTGTTCACCAATAAAAAGGGTATCGCCACTTATAATGCTACCATCCGCTTCTCTTGCCACTGACATCGGCACCATCGCCATGAGCACCATTAGCATAATCGCAGCCATTGCAATCCATATTATCGCTTTCCTTTTACCTTTCGCTTTTTTCTCTATCTTCATTTTTTTCTTTTTTCACCTCCTTTCTTTTTACTCCCCTCTTCCTATATAAATTTTTCGGTTGAGTTTTGGGTATCCCAAAATGAAGTTCTTTTGGTAAAATCTTGATGAATAAGTAGGTTAAGAGAAAGAACCAAGGCAACCCCGAAAATTATCCACTTTTTATTGAGCAACTCCCATTCATCTGTGTTAATCTGCGTTAATCTGTGTCCCAAATTTATTTTGTTCATTCGAAATCCGGTAGCGCCGAACAAGCCCGGCATCGCACACATCCCGCCTTGTTCTTCTTCCAGCTCACGCCGTTATCATGCAATATCTCCACCACTTGTTCATATATATACCGCATCCTGCCGGGGCTTGGCGGTTTCTCATTCTCCAGCATTGAACCCGGTATAGGACGCAGCGGCACGATGAACGGATAAACACCCAGCTCTGCCAATAACTTACTACCTGCTATTATTGAAGCATCACTTTCGCCCACACCGGCAATCACGTAACTGCTTACCTGACAATCGCCAAAAATGTCCACACTTCGTTTCCACGCATCCACATAATGCTGAAACGGTATTTCAACCTTACTTGGAGCCAGCTCTTTCAACACTGCTCTATCAAAACACTCCACGTGTATGCCTACCGTATCCACGGAATCGTAAAGAACGTCAATCATACTGAGCTCCTTCGGCGGTTCGAACTGAACATGGATGGGCAAGCCCGTTGCTTCTTTTATCGCGTTCGCCGTTTCCGCGAGGTAGTTTATTCCCTTGTCGGGAGTGGGTGTTGTGCCCGTAGTAAGCGTAACGTGCGTCACATGGTCCAATCTTTTCGCGGCAATCGCAACTTCAGCAAGCTGTTCCGGTTTCTTCACCGCTATTGTCGCTCCACTCCTCAATGACAGTTCAATTGCACAGAACTTACACCGCTTTGGTGTGTTCCAGTATACGCAAGTTTGTATCGTGGTGGTAGCTAAACAGTCCGCACCGTGCAGAAGAGCGATTTTGTAATAGGGCACCCCATCCTCGGTTTTAAGTGCTTGAAACTTCGCATGTGGAAACTCGACTTCGGTGATTTGCTCTTCATCCCTCATTATTACGTACTTACCCTTCTCTGTAGCCACGCTATACGGCGACTGAGACACGAACCAGCTCTGCGTTGGCACGTTCGCTACCGTGCCACCAAAAAGGAACATCCCACCCGCAGCAGGACCCGCACCGCCTTTCCTGCCTTTATCTAATCCCGGTACTCTCGCACCCAGACATAACAATTCCGTTTTCAAATCTTTAGTTTCCATCTTGTGGTATATAAAGTATAACTTCTACCTATTTAAGACACAGATTTACGCAGAGAACTATTTCCTCAAATTATCAAATCCGCCTATTAAACCTTATATTTAAAATCCTGATTATTAAGCCCTTTCAGGGCTTGCGGGAATGTGGGCAGAGCCCACAAGCGTTCATCTGCGTCCGATTATCAAAAATTATTCTTTCTTGAACCGCGTTGATTCTTATCATTAAGCCCTTTCAGGGCTTGCGGGGACGTGGGCAGAGCCCACGAGTGTTAATCTGCGTTAATCTGTGTCTATAATTTATTTACTATTTTCTTGTGTTAATCTCGTGGAATCTCGTGGTTTATTAATTGCAATTTGTTATTGGAATGACTACAGATTTATTTTTACAGTACCTTCACATCCCCTACTTTTATCCCTCTCTCCCGCTTCACGACTTCACCCACGATTTTGCCACCTGTTATCCGGATAGCTTCCTGCTCCTCGCTTTTTGGAATCACTACCGCGAAGCCCATTCCCATATTGAACGTTTTATACATCTCCTGAGCCGTTACGTCGCCTTTCTCCTGTATAACCCGAAATATGTCATTCGGCTCTAAAGGGTCGTGGATATCGAAGCCGAGGTCCGCGATTCTTCGCAGTTTCAGAAACCCACTGCCCGTTATATGTGCCAAACCATGCACTTCACACCTTTCCAGCAGCTCTAAAACCTCTGTATATATCCTCGTTGGCGTGAGTAACTCTTCGCCTATGCTTATCGAAAGATTGTACTCAAAAGGAGAATTGTAATTCAACCCTGCTGCTTCTATTACTTTCCTCGCGAGTGTTAACCCATTACTGTGTATTCCTGAACTTTTCAGCCCCAGAACCAGGTCGCCTATTTCTATCTTTTCGCCTCGTATTACCCTGTCCTTTGAAAAATATCCTACGCAAGTTCCAGAAAGGTCTAAATCGTTTACCACTTCGGGTAGTATCGCCGTTTCACCACCCACGATAGAAATATTCGCAATTCGCGCTCCTTCTTCCAATCCCTTGCCTATTTCCGCGGCAATTAACTCATCGGGCTTTTCCATCGCGAGATAATCAACCCCCGCAATGGGCGTTGCCCCCACACAGTAAACATCGTTGACATTCATCGCGATGCAGTCTATACCTAAGGTATCCCATTTGTTTAGCTCAGCAGCAATCAGGACTTTCGACCCGACACCATCGGTGGAAATAGCGAGCAGATGCTGCGCATCAAAAGGGAGTTCAAAAAGACCCGAGAAACCTTTTAGCTCTTTTATCCCGGTCATCTCCGCGGATAGCGCTTTTACAACTCCTTGTTCCTTTTTTATGTCCACGCCTGCTTTTGCGTATGTCCACGGCATAGAAAAGAAAAAGTAGTTGAGGTATGTTAAAGTTTATAGAAACATCGGCTTACGGGAAAATGCTTTACATTTCTTTCCTGACCTGTGATACGTAATACTTCGATATCACATTGCCCAGCTCGATGAACTTCTTTAGAA
>JAGGZZ010000137.1 GCA_021161765.1 Candidatus Methanophagales archaeon
GAAGAAAAAGGGGAAGACGAAACCAATCGCAGCGAGTGCGTCAGCACCAAGACCTGAAACCCAAATTGCATCAGCAAGGTTGTAGATTGTTTGCACGGACATAGCCGCGATCATTGGTAATGAAAGTATGATAATGGCTTTTTTAGGGTCGCCAAGTAATGTCTCCACGCCCTTCGTTTCCTTCTTCTGCGATAAGGCATCAGAAGTGCTCTTCCCGAATGATTTATTATTCACGTGAGTATCCTCTTGTATTTATAGTCATTCCGAAAAGTATTAATCACCAGATTACAATTAAAAACAAAATAAATTATACTTACTTATATTCACACCATCTATTTAACCGTTTTTCCGCAATCTTTTTAATCATCAGCCCCTGATGGCTTAAAGACGAAAGGAAAGGAAAACGCATTTACGCAGTAAAGAGGAGAGGTTAAGGAACTATGTATCTGGCGTTCATGAGCGATTACAGGACGTCTTATTGACGGCGAAGCGGTGCGGGGTCTCAATTACATCTCACTATCTACGAATTTAATAGGTGTATTTGGCAAGGGACAATGGGAAACCTGTTTTTGAAATCATATTTGAACATTGAAATATGCGGTGCCAGATAAAATGAATACCTGGTTAACAGAGGCTACTATCCTATCAGGCGTGGTAACTACTTAAAAAAGAAAAATGGAGCGGTGTGAATGTAAGATATAACTAAAATTAGCACATACAATCTCCCCCTCGCCACTCATCTCGAACCTCTCAACACACGCGGGCACCAACACAGTCTCCACAGGAGCTAAAGAAAGTTCTGCATTGTTCGTATTCGATTCTAATTTTAGCTTAACCTCTCCACGCACACATGTAAGCACTCGCAGCTTGCCTTCGGTAAAAACTTTTATCTCGCCATGCACCTTGAAAAGCCGCAGCTCGAATTTCTCACCCCTCATAAGCATATATTCCTCGCATCCTCTCTCTTTACGTAAAACTTTATACGCCTTCTTCAAGTCCTTACCGCATCCTACTTCATCAAACCTCAACACCTTCATGGCATCCTCTAAATGGAGTTCCCTCCCCCTGCCATAGTCATATATCCGAAAAGTTCTTTCAGACGCAGTGCTTACTTCGTACACCTTTGTCCCCGCGCCTAATGCATGAATGACACCCGCGGGAATGTGGTAAACGTCACCAACGTGCGCATCAAACGCGTTCAACCACGAAAGAAACTCTTCTCGTTTTATTGCTTCTTTAAAGCTCGCTGCGTTCATAAAATCGCGGAATCCCAGATAAATCTTCGCTTCTTTTGACGCTTCGAGCACGTGCCATGCCTCTTCTTTACCGAACACATCGCCGAGTTTTATCGCATACGCATCGTCCGGATGCGTCTGCACAGATAGATTCTCATCCGCTTTTATTATCTTCACAATCAGCGGGAATTTCTCCACAATTCGCCCTGCAACCTTTTCAGGGCACAAACAAGTTAGTTCATCCAATGTGAATCGTTGCATTACGCCTCCGGTTTCAAACTCGCAGTAATTCCTCGGTGAAACGCACCAGAACTCGTAACCCCACGGCTTGTGCTCCACAAATGGTTGGATTTTCAGAGGTCGTTCCACAGGTAGCACCGCGACATCCTCAAACTTCTTCTTCGTACCCTCCATTTCGCCTTCAGAAACGCCCTTCATCATCTCTGCAATTTCGCTCAGCGAAAAATTGTTCCCTGGAAGACGCGAATCCCACCATTTTTCTTTGTCCTCCTTCTCCTCCCCAATCAGCATCTTAAGCCTTATCCGCCCTTTGTTCGGATGGAACACATCCACGAGGAAGCAATCTTCGAGTTCGAGTTTCGCATGGTCAACCACATTGTAAACAACGCAGTTCTTTCCCCGTATTCTGTTTAACTTAGAATTTATCACGCAAGCCCGCTCGAGCTGTGCGTGTTTCGCCGTCGAGTTCGATATAACGCTGCTCTTTACCAACCCCTTCTCAAACTCCACACCCTCATATACAGAATCCAAAACTTCACACCCGTTTTTTACCGAGGAAGTTTTAATTTCAACACCTAAAAATTCTCGCAATCTCCTTCCAACATCGTCCTCAGCCAGAATCCGCATCACTCCTTCGTAATAACTCTCATTCGTGCCGAAATCCAGCCAAGGAGTTTTATCGCTTAAAGGAAAGCTTTTTATCAGTGCAAGCGGCTCTGGCTCTGCACGAAATATCTCATTCTTTAACCGGTCTGCCCGCTTACGGAGCCAGTAATCTGCTTCAGCTCCAAGCTCAGGTGAAATCCATAATTGCCACAGCTCATCTGAGTTGAACTTTCCTTTTCTTGCTTCAAGCTCTTCGCCGAACGCATCGAGCATACGTTCAGCCAAATCGCCGCTCATCGCAAACATCCCCATGTTCACCATTACTTCGCCACCAGCTCGCTTTTGCAACTTCGTTTTCACCACTTCGTAGTTTCGTGTGTCGTCAAAATCGAGCACTTCACAGCCTTCCCTTTCCCCGCACTTAACTATCTGAATACCGTATTTACTCGCAACTTCCTCTGTGAGTTCTGCCTTTAAGCCAAAGAGCATGACATGCGTGTTCTGTGCGTATTTCCTTATCTCTTCTGCACTATCCACGAATAACAAGAACTGGTCGCCCCACGTAACCATGATACGGGACGGAATGGCAAAATCCTGAAACTGTTTTATCACGCCCTCCAGAATCGTTAGGTTGGGAACCTCCACGAACGCCTTATTCTTACAGGTCCTTGTGAGTATGTTTCTGGTCCCCTCACCTGCGGTATGCACGATAAGAACACTTTTTCCTCGTTCCACTTCTTCCACGAGGTCTTTCTCTATCGCCTTACTCGCATTTTCTATCGCAAACAGCGTACCAAGTCCGTTGCCCGCAGCGCCGTTCCATCCGCTTTCGGGAACAGGCACAAAGATAGAGTCGAGAAGGACATCCTTTCTTGGGTCAGAAAGCTTCAATCTTGCCACTTCTGAATCGTCACTGACCACAACCACCACGTAGTCGAACATTTCTTTTATTGCTCCTTCAATTTCTTTCCGTAAACCGCATTTGCACGCTCGTAATCATCAAAGCTGCCTATGTCAAACCAGAGCCCGCTATGAACGAGACCGTATAAGGTACTCCTTTTACACAACCAGGACACAAAAAATCCGATGGCATCCGGGTTATTCCCCGCCGCCAGATAATCGTCAATCAACGCTAAATCCTCCTTTGTGAATATATAACAAGCAGTAGAGATTAATGTTGACCTGGGGTTCTCGGGTTTTTCTTCTGAATTGATAATCTTTAAATCACTATCTATTTCCAAAACACCGTATTTCCTCCTCACTCGCTCCTTATCCTTCATATCATATAAAAGCACTACGGTTTTCTTTTTAGTCCTGTAAAACGCTATCAATTCTTTTAAGTCAAAGTCAAATAGA
>JAGGZZ010000215.1 GCA_021161765.1 Candidatus Methanophagales archaeon
ATTGTGAGCAGTTCCGGGTCGCCCGGTCCCACGCCTATTCCATACAGCTTGCTGAGCTTCATTTCTTGTCTCCATAGATCAGGAATACGGGATAAGAAGGTGCAAGGGCTGTTTTGCCTCCTAAATCCTTGCCTTTGTTCAAGCAGATATTCAGAACCTCTGGATTAATCCCTCTGTTCTTCAATACTTCTATGGCTTCCACGACAGTCTCAAGTCGGACTGCGGCAATAATAACCCTGCCTCCCGTTTTCAAGTGCTTGAACACATTCTCAAACGATTTTTCCAGATTATCCGTGCCTCCAAAGAAGATGACATCAAAACTATCCGATAAATTGACATGTTCCATTTCGCCTGAGATAAGCTCTATTTTGTCTTTCAATCCAAATTTTTCTATGTTCTTTCTCGCGGTTTCGAAATTCTCCTCATCCTTCTCCACCGCCGTAACATCGCAACCTAACCACGCGAATTCGATGGACACGCTCCCGGAACCCGTACCCACGTCTAAAATTCTTTCGTTTCCTCTTATCCTCGCTTTTGATACAACAATCGAGCGGATTTCTTCGCGTGTCAAGCCTGCCTTTGACCTCGAGAACAGGTTGTCAGGTATTCCCGTTGATTTATATTGCCACTTCTGTCTCATGCTACTCATTTTATCCATGCCTCTCGCTACTGCTAAAAAAAATTATATCGTATATCTTATCCATATCAACCCCGCTCCGCACGACGTCTGCTAACTTATTGTATTCCGCATCCCAATCAATCCCGCTATTATTTTTGTCTTCGCTTTGGGTTTTGGTTTCGTCTGCGCGCAATGAAGACCGCCCCTTTCTCACTCTCACGTGGTCCAGAAAAGCTTGTCTGAAAGCATCATTATCGAATATCCCGTGTATATACGTCCCGATAACGTTGCCATAAACAGCACCGCCACCACCATCTCCATCATCTACAACCTTTTCTCCTGAACGCTCAAATATCCTGAACGCATTCTTTATCTCACCATCGGAGAAATAAGTCCTGCCCATGTGTATTTCATATCCCGATATTTCTCCCGTGTAGAACGGCAAGTCAGCCATCGCCCGCACTTGATTCGTCATTTTCCGTGCATGACTTTCAAATACCGTCGTGGCAGGCAGCAGCCCAAGCCCCTCGGTCGCACCGAGTTTTGATTCCACGCCTTCCGGGTCCGTTATGGAGCTACAGAGCATCTGATAGCCGCCACAGATTCCAAAAACCTCGCACTTCCCACCCCTCGCCTTATCAACTATCTGCGATGCGTATCCGCTATTTTTGAGGTACGACAGGTCGCCTATCGTGTTCTTTGACCCCGGTATGATTATCACATCCGGCTCGCTTAATTTTTCCCCACCGCCTACGTAACGCAGTGAAACGTCATTCTCTGCTTCTAAAGCGTCAAAATCAGTAAAATTGGCTATGTGCGGCAACTGAACGACTTCTATCGTTATCGCTTTTTCCTCGCTCGTTACACTCGTTTTCCCTTTCGCCACTGACAAGGATACCGAGTCCTCTTCCTGTATCCGTATATCCTGGAAATAAGGAATAACGCCAATCACGGGTTTATTGACTCGTTTCTCAAGGAACTCCAGCCCTGGTTTGAGTATCTCTATATCCCCACGGAACTTGTTTATCAGAATAGCCTTCACCAACTCCCGCTCTTCTTCATCAAGCAACTCCAGCGTTCCCACGACCCACGCAAATACACCTCCCTTGTCTATGTCACCAACGAGCACAACGGGCGCATCTAAAAGTTTTGCGATGCTCATATTCACGACATCGTTCTCGCGAAGGTTCACCTCAGCGGGACTGCCTGCGCCTTCTATCACCACCACGTCGTTTTCACGGTCCAGTTTCTCAAAGCAGTCCTGTATGAGGTTCAATGCTGTAGGTTTGTAGTCGTGGTATTCCACTGCCGTCATATTGCCTATGGGCTTCCCTCGCACGATAACCTGAGCGCCCGTGTCGCTTGTGGGTTTCAATAAAATAGGGTTCATCTCCACTGTCGGCTCTTTACGAGCGGCAAACGCCTGGAATGCCTGCGCTCTTCCCATCTCAAGACCATCCGCGGTAGCATAACTGTTTAGCGACATATTCTGCGATTTGAAAGGGGCGACCTTATAGCCCTCCTGTGTGAGTATGCGGCAAAGCGCAGCCACAATTACACTCTTGCCCACGCCCGACCCCGTGCCCTGCACCATTATCCTTTTTGCCATTTTAACAGCCACTTCCACAGCGGTTTGTACATTATCTTTTTGTCGTCCACTTTCTCTTCCTTATCAATGTCTTCGGTTATCACCAGCCCCTCTTCTAACTTGAACTCATCCATCGCCTTTATCAAGCTTCTTACCTCCTGCTTCTCTGTCTTTTCATCCATGGAATAGCAAACCTGAATCAATTCCTTAACGCGTAAGCCCACCTTTATCACAAAATCTACCTCCCCCTTATTCTTCCAGTAATATATCTCTGTTGAGTCTGAAGAACGACGCTTTAATTCTATGAATACGAGATTTTCTATCGCCCTCCCGGTGTCCGTCGAGAATTTAAAAGAGACCGCATTTCTCAAGCCGGGGTCTATACAGTAAACCTTCTTTGGCGATATTGATTGCTTACCTCCGGAATATGAAAATTGATTGACGAAGAAGATTAAAAAACTGTTCTCCAGATATTCAGTATATTTTTTACGGGTTTCCAACCCC
>JAGGZZ010000052.1 GCA_021161765.1 Candidatus Methanophagales archaeon
CCTCTATTACATTCAAATCACGGTCAAAAATGGATATCGCTTCACTGACGGTATCAAGTATCTTCTGCGATTTGTCCCTTTCTCTTACCACCTCCTTCTCGCTTTTCGTTTTATTCGCGCAAACAAGCCCGATGACATATGCCACCGCGATAAAAATAACCGCTCTTTCAAAAGTCCCGGTGACAAAAGAGCCTAAGGAGAAGTAAGTCATAAGAACGTGAGTCACGCCGAGAAATAGAGCGACGTAAACAGCTTTCCAACAATACCACACCCCGGCGAGAAGAATGGGAATATAGAAGAGATGTGTGTAGACGACAGCTTCACCTCTGATAAAGCCGACATAAAAAGCTAAGAAGAGGCACCCTACTATTGTAAAAAGCAATATAAACAATTTATTATCCTGCTTTGCCTTTCTTGATACATCCAGGAGGTTACTATCTCCAGCCATGTGAATTAGGATTGACTAAGTGATATTTATACTTTTCTAAATTTTTTCTCTTTTTCTATCACTAACTCGCCTATCGCATGTGCTAATTCATTGCATTGTCTAGCTGTGTTTCCCGCTTTCGAAATGTACCTGTCTGCTCCTTTTTTCAATGCTTCCTCTGCTACTTCTAGACGTCCTTTACCGGTGAAAAGGATGAAAGGTGTATCTGCATATTTTTCACTTTTCCTCACCACTTCCAAAAATTCTATCCCATCCATCCTCGGCATCTTATAATCCGCGATAACGGCATCAAAATGCTCGCTTTTTAGTTTTTCCAGCGCTTCTTCCGCGGAAAGCGCACTGACGATTTTAAAATCTTCTTTTGCTTCCCTTTTCAGGAATATTCTCGTTATCTCCAAATCCGCTGGCTCGTCATCTACATGCAAAACGCGTATCTGTGTCGAATTTGAATGCTTGGACAAAGACTCTTTTTCCATTTTGTCACCTCATTTTACTTTTTGTACGAGATTTAGAATCAGCAGTATTTAAAAATAACTATGAAGAATACTTATTTTTTCATTTCGATTTTTTTTTCAATCCGAAAGTTTTTAAAATCTAAAAGAAAGTTTTATATATACCCAACTCAAATTTCTTTTGACAGTGGGATAGGATACTAAAAATGATAAAGCTCACAGGTGTTATACAAACTTTTGAACCGATATTTGAGCGAGAAGAAATTACGCACTCTCAAGAAGCTGCTATCTACTATGTCCTCTCGGTCAGCGATTCGTCCTTGAACTTCACTGAAACGCTCAGGGAAGCGAGAAAAATAAGGAGAACTGTAAGCCAAAGAGCGTTGACGAAAGGGAGGGATTATCTGCTGCGTAAAGGATTTTTAGCAAAGGTATTGCTCACGCACAACTCAGAGGAGGAGTATGAGCAAAGGGGCTATATTCCACTGCATCCGAAGATAGTTTTCAAGGAGAATGAAGAGTATCTAAGAGAGATATATGAGCCCGAAGACTTTTCAGTAAGGAAGAAACACGTTGAGGACCTTTACGGAGCGTATGAGGATAATTATGGCGCGTATGGACTGAAAATGGAAAAAGGATGCATGACACTTCATTATAGCGATACGTGGCTTGTGTCCTATATTTCAAGCATTATAACACAGGCAGAAGTGAAAACAGTATCAATGATGTTAAGCGGGCTACAAATTTTTAAAGAGCCATATAGGCAATATTACGTGGATAAGATAGAGAAAGGTTTAAAGATAAGAATGGTTTTTGGTGGAGAGGAAGAGCTGGAAGAGATAGAAGAAGTCAAGGATATAAGAAACAAATATAAGGAGAACGTTGAGATCAGATATAGCCCTACAATAAGCAGGACGTGTAAAAGTTTTATAGTTGACGATAAGCTGGCAATGGATGGCAAGAAATTATTAGCAATAGATGGGGAGACGCTATCATATATCGGCATATTGTATATAGAAGAGAAGGAGTGCATAAAAAATCTGAGAAGAAATTTTGAAGCCGTGTGGAAGATGAGCAAAAACCTACTTTGACTCCGCCTTTTTGTAACCACCGGATTATACTAAAATAGTTGATGAGGATTATATAATATAACCTATGCGAGATAAATATTTGATGATAAGAGATGGTCGAATCAGATATTCTCGCCGTGATATTTTGCTTTTCCTGCCTGATTTATGCCTCAGGGATGGATATAAAGAGCAGAAGCGTAACAAACAGGCTTTGGCTGCTCATGATAGCCGCAGGCGTTCCCATTGCTTCGTATAATCTCCTTATCTACCGCATACCTTTCCTTATCTCTTTGAGTTTCTCTCTCCTTCTCACATCTGCACTATCCTACCTCTGCTTCAGATTTAACCTTTTCGGCGGTGCGGATGCGAAATCGCTTATCTGCATTTCCTTGCTCATTCCCGCGCATCCCTGCTTTCACTTCTTTTCTCACCATTTCCCTTTTTCTTCATCCTTGAACACCGGACTCGTACTTTTCCCTTTTGCCATCTCTACGCTTTTAAACGCTACCATCCTAACTTTAACTGTTTCATTCGCCATGTTTTTTTATAATTTGCTGAATTTACGCCCTGAAGAGCGGAGAAAAAATCTCGGATTACTGTTCATTGGCTATAAATTGCATCTTGATAAGCTTACCGACCTGAAGCATACAAGATTAGTTCATTCGTATGAGGAGAAAGAGGGAAACATAGAAAAAAAGTTTCTTTTCGGTGGTGTGGAAATAGACAAAGAGGCGATAGAAAAACTAAAAAGTTACGCCGTTGAGGGTAAGCTTGACGAAGAAGTATGGGTAACACCTGATTTACCATTTATGCTTTTTATCACCGCTGGTTTCGTTATTTCTATCTTCTACGGCAATTTTCTGTTTGTATTCGTATAAAAAATCGTGTTTAATTAGCTAACCACAGATTACACAGATTTTCACAAGAAAGAACAATTTTTATAATCGGTGGTTTTTATTTTTTTATCCCGTTAGCTCTTCTACCACACGTTCGCATTTTTCACGCATTATCCTCGCTGCTTCTGTTATTAGTTCATCCACGGGTAAAGAACCATCTCCTTCCACCGCGAGGCGTACTGACCTGTTCTTAGTCGCGCTCAACGGCTCGTCTTGAGCCCCTTCATCTGGCATGATTTTGTAGGCACAGGAAGTAACCGGCTGCCATTTCGCATGCTCGCTCCCCCTGCCCAGTCTGGCTATCGCTTCAAATGCGATTCGTTGTCTTGCAACTGTTCTTATACCGCTGATTTCTTTTTCCGTTGAGATCAGTTTCACAATAGGTATGTTACCAAATGCCGGTTCTACTTCCGGGTCAGACGAGATAAGCTCTTTAGAATAGACCATCGCATAACCCGCTCTTTCCGGGCTTTCTGCTTCCAACGTCAGTGATATACGGTCTTCGGCACTATAAGCACCGAGCCTGGTCTTCAACGGAATCAAAGCCAAACGCAGCGCTAATTGCTCGTCGTATAATAAAGATGTATTCCTGTAGATATTCACCTCATCAATTGCAAGCTTTGGCACTTCAGCAAACATTGCTCTTCTTAGTGCATTTGCAAATCGCACGTTCACACCAGAAAGCACGAATGCCACTTCATTTTCCCCTCGCTCCTCTATTTTTACTTCCATTTCACACGTTAATCTGTGTCTTAGACTCTCCTCCCTCGCCTTCCTCCTGGACGCTTCACCGTGTTATGTGCTATCGGCGACACGTCCTCTATCTTTCCTATTCGCAGTCCAGCACGTGAAAAAGCTCTTATCGCTGCCTGTGCACCCGGCGCAGTAGTTCGTGCTTTACGCCCCGGTGACGCCTTTACTTTCACGTGTATCCCTCTTATTTCACGCTCTTTCAGTTTATCCGCAAGTTGCGTTGCCATCTGCATCGCCGTGTACGGAGAACTCTCATCGCGGTCCGCTTTGGCTATCATGCCGCCAGAAGCTCGCGCAATCGTTTCCGCACCCGTCATATCCGTAATCGTGATAATGGTATTGTTAAAAGAAGAGAAAATGTGTGCAATTGCCCATTTGTCGTCTGCCATTTTCAGTCGGTTCCCTCCTCTACCTCTCCTTTCTCCTTAGTAGCGGTAGGAATAGAAGCATGCCCATAGTAGCCTATTCCTCTTTCCTCCCCCAAACTAACCATATAAGAAGGAATGGTAACTCGTCTATCATTAATTGCAATATGCCCGTGAACGATGAGTTGTCGAGCATGTTTCAGTGAATTAGAAAGCTTCTTTTTATGTACCTGTGTCTGCAACCTTCTTTCAAGGACGTCTTCTGTCCCCAGTGCTAGAACATCTTCCAGCCCCAAATCCGAGTCAGGACTTGTGCTCAGGCTCGGCTCCACCGTCTCAACTTCCTTTTCGGATTCGGGTTTGGCTTTAGATTCCGCTTCTGCCACTGCCACTGCCATTCCTACTCCGGCTTTTAATATGCCTCTTCTCCTCAGGCTTGTTAAAATCTCTTCTTTCTTTCTCAGCGTATGCTCCGTGGGCTTCCCCCCTGCTATTTCCGCTAAAATCGCTCTTGCTTCTCTCCGATACCTCTTTATGAAACTCGCTGCCTTCCATATCTCTCGCTTGTTCTTCAGTCCGTACTTTTCTGCTAATTCCTTCTCCTCTTTTATCCGCTGTGCTACCCAGGGCCTTCTTGGTCGCTCGTGCCTTTTCTTTTTCCTCTTTGGATGTCCCATTTTGGTTACGCCTCCTTCTTTCCTGTCTTTGCTTTTGCCGCCGCCAATATCTTCTTTCTCATTACGCCTACAACCAATCCTCTTCGTCCTGTTGCTTTTGTTCTTTGACCTCGTACTCTCAGTCCCCGCTCATGTCTTATTCCCCGGTACGACCTTATCTTACGCAGTAAATCTATGTCTTCCCCTAACTTCAACGGCAGGTCAGGACCCATTATATGCATGTCTTCCCCTGTAAATATGTCCTTTTTCCTGTTTAGCATCCAGCCCGGTAATCGCTTCTTGACACTGCTAATTGCCGTCTTTAACCGCGCTATCTCTTCGTCCGAAAGGTCCCCCATCTTCGCCCTTGCATCTATACCGGAAGAAGCAACCAGCACGTTCGCTACTCGCCTTCCTATGCCCTTTATCCCGCATAGCGAATATGCCACGGTCTTTTTACCATCCAGGTCCGTATCTAAAATCCGGACGATATGCTTGAACTCTTCCCTTCCCTCGCCTTTTTCCCCTTCTTTGCTCATTTCTTACTTATTAACCCTTCTTTTTTCTTTTAGCACAGGTTTTCTTTTTTTTCTAAAAAAAGAAAAAGTATTGATTCGCCGAGGAAGGGATTTGAACCCTTGAGTTTCTTGCGAAACACAGGCTATCTGTCCGGTTCTGTCC